>JBILFU010000291.1:0-2895 GCA_044351405.1 Phycisphaerales bacterium | reverse complement strand
CTCCTTGCGCTTCGCCGCGCCCGCGGCGGCGGTGTCGGCCGCGCCCTTCGCGGCGCCGGTCACGCGGTCGGTCACGTCCTCGATCGACCAGAGCGCGTTCAGCTCGAGGTCGGGGCAGGGAAGCTCCTGGCCCCGGTCGCGCGCGAGGAACCCGGTCTTCAGGAGGTCGCGTTCCGGCGTCGACAGCTTGGCGAGCATGTCGCTGCCCACGTGGTGGTTGGTCATCACCAGGCCGTCCGGGCTCACGATGGAGCCCGAGCCGCCCGTCGAGAAGCGCACCGCCGACTTCTGCAGGTGCTCGAGCAGCGCGGGCGACGCCTCGAAGCCGAACTTCGCCTTGAGCTCCGCGGCGGGGATCGCGTTCGGGAGCCACATGCCCTCTTCGGCGCGGGCGGGGGCGGGGAGGACGGCCAGGGCGGCCACGGTCGCGAGCGCGGTGCGGTGCATGCGGGAAGCGTAGTGCCGCTCCTTCCTATCCTGCGCATTCCATGCCTCGCACCTCCCGATCGCCGCGCCAGTCCAAGCCCGCGAAGCCATCCGCGCCCGCCGTCGTCCCCTCCGGCTTCGACCCCGACGCCGCCGCGACGGGCGACGGGCTCTTCGGCCTCGATACGCGGCCGGAGGACGCGCGGCTCGTGGTGATCCCGGTGCCGTTCGACGCCACCACCAGCTATCGCCCGGGCACGGCGCGCGGTCCCGCGCACGTGCTCGAGGCGAGCAAGCAGGTCGACCTCGAGGACATCCAGTACGGGCCGGTATGGCAGGCGGGGATCGCGATGCTTCCCGTGCCCGGCGACATCGCGGCGCTCTCGAGGCGCGCCCGCAAGGCCGCCGAGCCCGTGATCGCGGCGGGCGGCGCGGTGCCCGGCAACAAGGCGCACGCGAGGGCCGTCGCCGCGGTGAACGCGGCCAGCGAGCGCGTGCACGGCTACGTCGCGCGCGAGGCCGAGCGCGCCCTCGACCGCGGCGCGATCCCAGCGGTGCTCGGCGGCGACCACTCGAGCCCCTTCGGCCTGATCGCCGAGCTCTCGCTGCGCCACCCGGGCATGGGCATCCTGCAGGTCGACGCGCACGCGGACCTGCGCGACGGCTTCGAGGGCTTCGCGTGGAGCCACGCGAGCATCTTCCACAACGTGATGACGCGGCTGCCGGGCGTGAAGCGGCTCGTCCAGGTGGGGATCCGCGACGTGGGCGCGCGCGAGCTCGAGTTCGCGCGCGCTTCCAAGGGCCGCGTCCGGATGTTCTGCGACCAGCACCTGCGCGACCGGCAGTTCGCCGGCGTCACGTGGACCAAGGTGTGCAGGGACGTCATCGCCGCGCTGCCGCGCGACGTCTACGTCTCCTTCGACATCGACGGCCTCGCCGCGGAGCACTGCCCGAGCACCGGCACGCCCGTTCCCGGCGGCCTGGCGTTCCCGGAGGTCTGCCACCTGCTCGAGCTGCTCTCCGCGAGCGGTCGGCGCGTGATCGGCTTCGACCTCTGCGAGGTCGCGCCCGGCGCGCCGGGCGACGAGTGGAACGGCTGCGTCGGCGCGCGGGTGCTCTACAAGCTGATGGGGTGCGCGCTGCGGAGTCGGCGAGCCGCGCGGCGCGGATAATCGCGGCGATCTCGCGTGGCCGACGCGCTCGCCGAGCGTCGTCGGCGCCCGTTCTGCGAATTCTTCCTAACCCATGATGGGAAGTGGGCTTGTATCGCGTTTCTGAGGGTGTTCGGTGGTGCTGCGCGGGCTCGGCCGGCGCGCCCTGCTGTTTCGGCGCTTCGGAATTCGTCGTATGTCGAAGACCCTCCCCACGATCGGACATGCATGCCGCGCGGCGTGCGCCGCCGCCTTCCTTGCCGCCGGCGGGGCGAATGCCGGCCTCGTCTACAGCGGCATCGTCGATATCGCCGCGCCGGCCGATGCCTTCGGCGTCTACCTCAACCTCCTGACCGGGGACAGCGGCACGTCGACCGGCGACGTCCCCGGCTGGCAGTTCCGCGTGTACGGCTCGACGTCGCTTCGCATCGGCACCAATCCGCCCTTCTCCGACAACTACTTCATCGGCACCTATCCCGAGACCTCGACGCTCGCGGGAGGACGCGTCGTCTCGCTGGACGTCGGCTCGACCATCTCGCTCGGATCCTCGCCGAGCAGCATGTCGTCGGCCTACGGGTGGTCCGTCAACGAGGGGAGCACCGGCTCCGCGACGGTCGGCACAGCGGCGGGCGAGTTCCGGCTGAACGCGGACAACTACGTCGGCATCCTCGACTGGCGGAGCCAGACCGAGTACTTCATCGGCTGGATCCGCATCGCCGTCGGCAGCAGCATCACGCAGCGGACGGTGAGGGACTGGTTCCTCGTCACCGGCACGACGTCGGCCCCGGCCGCCGTGGTCACCGTCGGCACGATTCCCGCCCCCGGAGCCGTCGCGCTCCTCGCGGCGGCAGGCGTCGTCGGGTCGCGCAGGCGAAGGCGCTGAGCCTGCTTTCTGGCCCGGACCGCCTGCCCTTCTAGCGGGCGCCCTCGTAACCGCCGCGCACGCCGTCCGGCGAGAAAACCAGCTGGTGCAGGTGCATCTGCCGCGCGCGGAAGGCGCCGGCGCAGGTGAGCATGTAGTAGCGGAACATGCGGAAGAAGCGCTCCCCGTAGCGGCCGCTGAAGCGCGGCCATGCGCGCTCGAAGCGCCGCCACCAGTTCACGAGCGTGTGCTCGTAGTTGGGGCCCATGTTGTGCCAGTCCTCGAGCACGAACCTCCCCTCCGCGGCGGCGGTGAGCTGCGCGGGCGACGGCACGCAGCCGTTCGGGAAGATGTAGCGGTCGATCCAGGGGTCCGCGATCGGGCGCGAGCGGTCCTGCCCGCAGGTCTGCAGCAGGAAGAGCCCGCCGGGCGCGGTGGCGGCGCGCGCGGCGCGGA
>JBILFU010000290.1:0-2900 GCA_044351405.1 Phycisphaerales bacterium | reverse complement strand
ACCCGGCGGCCTGGGAGCCCAACCCGATCTTCCCGTTCCTGCAGCGGCACGGCAACGTCGACCGGGACGAGATGTTCCGGGTCTTCAACATGGGAATCGGCTACACGCTGATCTGCCGTCCGGCGTTCTCGGACGCGGTCTGCAGCAAGCTCGCCAAGCTCGGCGAGAGCCCTGCGGTGATCGGGGAGATCGTGAAGGGTTCGGGTGAAGTGCGGGTTTGACGGCCAAGGGGCGCTCGCGATTGCCGGCGACGGCCAATAACAGATTGGCTTTTCCGTCATTTCCCGTGAAACCGGTGTTGTGCGGCTCACGGTTCACGCCATATTCACCGAGGGACTTTCTTCAGACTCGGTGACGGGTTTGGCGTTCAGTTCTCGTTTGAGGGTACGGAAGTTCTTCGCAGTCGCGGTGGCCGGTCCTTGTGCCTGCCGTCCTCCGCTCGCAGAGCAAGGCACTGGAACTCACGAAAGGACGCTTCTCACATGACGTCTCGCACCATTCACTCGGTCGGCATCCTGACCGGAGCCACGCTCGCGTGCTCCGCGATGGCGCAGACCACGATCTACACCTGCAACTTCGACATCCCGCCGTACGCGGCCGGGACGATCAACGCGCAGCAGAGCTGGACCACCGCGCAGGCCGCGACCATCGTCGCCGTCCCCGAGATGGCGGTGGTGAGCGGCGCCTCGCTCGCTCAGGCGGGCAACGGCTACTTCAGCTCGACCAACGGCCCGAACAGCTCCACCTCGGGGCGCTTCGCGTTCCAGGCGGCTGACTACCCGACCGCCGGCACCAACGGTCCGCTGGTCCAGGCCATCAAGACGGCCGAGGCCGGTGGCGCCACCGCCATCGAGTTCTCCGCCTACATCACGGCTCCGACCCCGGCCCTCAACGGCACGCAGGGCGTCGGTGCGCGTCACGGCATGGTGCTCTACGTGGTCGATCCGACCGGTACCAACACGAACGCCAAGGCGGCCTGCGGCTTCCAGGTCCGTGCGTTCGACGCGCAGGTGTTCGTCGTGCAGTGGCTCGACGTGGGCTCGCTGGGCGTGACCACCGCCGGCAACTACCTCATCAACTTCACCACGCCGCTCACCGTGGCTGCCACCGGCTACACGCAGGTGTCCTGCCGCTGGAACCGCGAGACCGGCATGCCCGGCGTCCGCGTCGGTGCCGGCGAGTGGAACGACGTGGTGGCGACCTCGACCATCGGCTACACCGCCGACGAGTTCGACATCGTGAACACCCGCGGCTCGACCACGGGCGGCGCGACGAACGTCATTGTCACCTCGGCGCGCATGGACGAGCTCGTGGTCTCGGCCGCGGTGCCTGCCTACCCGCAGTGCAACTCGTCGGCGGGCGCCTGCGATGCTCCCCACGCGGGCGGCGGCTGCAACATCGTCAGCTGCTGCGTGACGGTCTGCGACCTCAACTCGGCCTGCTGCGACGTCGAGTGGGACGCCGGCTGCGTGGAGATCGCGATCCCCGAGTGCGGCCTGTTCGTCTACAACTGCTCGAACCCGGCCGTGCCCGCCAACAACTGCGCCATCCAGCCCCAGCTGGTGACGTCGTTCCCGGCGACCCTCGCGTACGACACCGTCTCCGCGACCACCGACGGTCCGCCGGAAGTCGGCTGCGGCTCGGCCGATGCTGACCTGCCCATCCACAAGGACGTCTGGTACCGCTTCCAGGCGCCGACGGACGGGCAGCTCATCGCGTCGAACTGCAACGGCGGCGGCTACGGCGGCACCGGTGACTTCGACTCGAAGATCGCCGCGTACGACCTGGGCACCAACCTCGGCGCGTTCGATCCCCAGCTGCTGCCCGACTACTACATCGGCTGCAACGAGGACTGCGACGCCGACGGCGCCGGCTTCTTCACCTCGACCCTCGAGGTCGACGGCGTGGTCGCGGGCCGCTACTACCTGGTCCGCCTCGGCGGCTACCAGGGCGCGTCCGGCTCCGGCAACGTGTTCATCAACGTCGCTCCTCCGCCGAACCCGTGCGACCCGGCCAACCTCATCGAGGGCGTGTCCGGCAACAACGTCGTGACCGTGGACTCGACGTACGGCAACCTTGACATGCAGACCTTCTGCGCCTTCCCGATCGGGGACCAGAAGATCTACAACGCCAAGTTCATCAAGTTCACGCCGACGGCGTCGGGCCTGATGACCGTGCAGAACTGCGCCGACACCGGCACGACCGTGGACACCCGCCTGGCTGCCATGACGCAGTGCGGCGTGGTCAGCTCCACGATCGGCTGCGACGACGACGGCTGCACCGGCGCCGCCCCGTTCACCTCGAAGCTCGAGGTGAACGTGAACGCCGGCCAGGCCGTGTACATCGCGGTCGGCGGCTTCGACGACGGCTCCACCGGTCCGTTCAACGTTGAGATCATCCCGCCCACGGCTCCGGCCTGCCCGGCGGACCTCAA
This sequence comes from Phycisphaerales bacterium, assembly GCA_044351405.1. GTDB lineage: Bacteria > Planctomycetota > Phycisphaerae > Phycisphaerales > SM1A02 > UBA966. The sequence goes on along the minus strand of JBILFU010000290.1, from coordinate 466 downwards.
CGGCGACGGTGCGGTCAACGGTGCCGACCTGGGCCTGATGCTCGGCGCGTGGGGAGTTTGCCCCGGCTGCGCGGCCGACCTCAACACCGACGGCGTCGTGAACGGCGCGGACCTCGGTCTGCTCCTCGGCTCGTGGGGTGCGTGCGTCTGACCCCCGGGCGCTCGCCCCGCCGGCGGGGGTGAGCCAATCGTGAGTTCCAGCGGCCCCCGGACCTCGGTCCGGGGGCCGCCTTCTTTTTGCGCAGACGTCCCCGCCGTCGCCCGGGGCGCTAGCCCTCGTCCTTCCAGCGCCGCGCGCGCTTGCGGTCGGCGTCCTTGCGCTTGCCATCCAGCCGGCGCTGCACGCTCCCCCAGGTGGGCTTGGTCCTCTTGCGCACCTTGGGCCGCACCGCGGCCTGCGAGACCATGGTGCGGAGGCGCCCCTCGCACGCTTCCTTGTTCATCAGCTGGCTGCGATGGAGGTCGC
>JBILFU010000289.1:0-2912 GCA_044351405.1 Phycisphaerales bacterium | reverse complement strand
GTCGTCGTACTCGCCCTGGAGCGAGGGGTCGTCCACTCCGTCGAAGAGGTTCTCGACGTTGTAGGCCGCCACGCGGATCGCTCCCTTCTTCTTCGCGGGGGCCTTCTTGGCGCCGTACCAGAGCCCAGCGGGGCGCACGGACTTCGACTTCCCGGAGCCGCCGTCCTGGCCCGAGGGAGCGCGCGGCGCGGAAGGAGCCTTCGGTGCGGCGGGCGCCTTGGGCGCGTACTGGGCCGCGGGCGGGAGGAGGAGCGCGATGGCGAGGGCCATCGCGCCGACGGCGGTGAACGGAACGGGCATGGCCCGAGTCTATCCGCGCGCACCTAGAATCGGCCCGATGCCGCGCACCCAGCCGTCGAGCCGCAACCGCTTCCGGGACTACCTGGCGCGGTTCGAGGAGGGGCGCCGGCGCGCCAGGCGCGACCAGACCACCGTCACCTGGCACGGCGAGAAGAGCACGAGGCGGTCGCGGTCGTTCACGACGCTGTTCCGGGAATTCTGTCGCCTGGCGTGGCCGCACCGCGCGCGCATCGGCTTCTCGCTGGCCACGCTGACGGTGTCCACGGCGCTCGGGCTTGTCTCGCCCGCGGCCACCAAGGTGGTGATCGACAACGTGCTCGGCGGCGCGCCGCTCGAGGGCAGGTGGGCGCGCGCGCTCGGCGGGCTGGCGGCAACCCCGGGCGAGCTCCTGGGCTGGATGGCGATCCTCGTGGTCTCGATCAGCGCGGTGAGCGTCATCGTCGGGATCGCGGGCCGCTACCAGGCGACGCGCACGGTGAAGGTGCTGCAGACCGCGATGCGCCGGCGCGCGTTCGCGCACGCCATGCGCCTGCCGCTCCACCGGGTGCAGGGGCTGCGCACCGGGCGCGTCGGCGCCATCATCCGCGAGGACGCGGGCGGCGTGGCGGAGCTCGTGTTCGCGCTCATCTACAACCCGTGGCGGGCGATCATCCAGCTGGCGGGGATCCTCACGATCCTCGCGTTCACCGACTGGCGGCTCCTCCTGGGCGCCCTGCTCCTCTTCCCGGCGGTGACGCTGACGCACCGGACCTGGATCGGCAGGCTGCGGCCGCTCTTCCGCGACGTGCGCTCGCAGGTGGGAGAGGTGGACGCGACCGCCACCGAGGCCTTCGGAGGGATCCGCGTGGTGCGCGGCTTCGCGCGGCCGCGCTTCGAGGCGATCCGACACGGCACCTCGCTCGACCTGCTCGCGCGCCAGGAGGTGCTCACCTGGTGGTGGAGCCGCATCATCGAGCTCGCGTGGCAGCTCCTCATCCCGGTGGCGACCGCCGGGCTCCTCTGGTACGGCGGCACGCAGGTGCTCGCCGGCCGGATCACGACGGGCGAGCTCATCATGTTCCTCACCTACCTGGTGATGCTGCTCGGTCCGCTCGAGGCGCTCGCGCAGAGCGCGACCGGGCTGCAGACCCACCTGGCGGGCCTCGACCGCACGCTCGACTTCCTCTCCGAGCCCGCGGAGATGCCGGACCGCCCCGGCGCGGTGCGGCTCGAGCGCGCGAAGGTCGCGGGGGCCGTGGAGCTGCGCGGCGTGCGCTACCGATACCCGGGCCGCGAGTCGGACGTGCTCGCGGGCATCTCCTTCGCCACGCGGCCCGGCGAGATGACGGCCTTCGTGGGCGCGAGCGGCGCCGGCAAGACCACGCTCTGCAACCTGATCGCGCGCTTCTTCGACCCGAGCGAGGGCGCGATCCTCCTCGACGGGCTCGACCTGCGCGACGCGGAGCTTGCGTCCTTCCGGAAGATCCTCGGGATCGTCGAGCAGGACGTCTTCCTCTTCGACGGCACGGTCGCCGACAACATCCGCTACGCCGACCCCGCCGCGCCGATGGAGCGCGTGGAGGCCGCGGCGCGCGCGGCGCATGCGCACGACTTCGTCTCGGCGCTGCCGGAGGGCTACGGCACCGCGATCGGCGAGCGCGGGGTGCGGCTCTCGGGCGGCCAGCGCCAGCGCATCGCGATCGCGCGGGCCCTGCTCGCCGACCCGCGCATCCTGATCCTCGACGAGGCCACGTCGAACCTCGACACCGAGAGCGAGCGAGCGATCCAGGAGGCGCTTCACGTACTGATGCGCGGGCGCACCAGCTTCGTGATCGCGCACCGGCTGTCGACGATCATGCACGCGGACCGGATCGTGGTCCTCAAGGACGGCGGCATCGAGGAGATGGGCACGCACGCGGAGCTCATGGAGCGCAGCGGCACCTACCGGCAGATGGTGCTCGTGCAGACCGCGCCGCCCGCGCCGCCGCGCGAGCCGGCTCGGCCCGCCGGGGCCGGCGCCGCGCCGGCGCTCACGCCGTCCGCCCCCGCCACGCCCGGCGCTTCGTGAGGTGGAGCCACCAGCTCCGCCACTGGATGGCAAGGAGCAGCGCGATCGTCACCGGGTGGAGCACGACGCATTCCCAAGGCTGGCCGAAGCGGCGCGCGAGGAGCACGCGCTGCGCCACCTGCGCCGCCACCGCGAACGCGGCGAGCACCGTGGGCCCGAGCGGCGCCGCGCCGCCCGCGATCGCCACCGGCAGCCAGATCCACGGAAGCAGGATGCCCGCGCCCTCGAGGAGCGTGAACACCAGGAGCACGACCGGCGAGCCGAGCCCCTCGTAGGCGTTCTTCGTGAAGCCGCGCCAGGTCTCGCCCGCGCTTCGGTACATGCGGCAGGAGACGCTCTCGGATCCGTCGTAGAGGTCGGTGTGGAAGCCCGCGCGGCGGACGTTCCGGGGCAGCCTGATGCCGTCGTGCATGCTCGCGCGGAACGCTGCGTGCCCGCCCGCGGCCTGCCACGCGTCGCGGCGCACCAGGAGGAACTGCCCGCAGCCGGCGCTCGTCGCCGGGTCGTTGGTCGTGCGCATGCGGGGCATCGGGAGCCAGCTGAAGAGCATCCAGTGGATGAGCGG
>JBILFU010000036.1:0-10855 GCA_044351405.1 Phycisphaerales bacterium | reverse complement strand
GAAGCCATGCCGCGAACGCCCAGCACCGACGCCCCCGTCCAGCTCGTCTTCGACTTCGACAGCACCGTCGTGGCGGTCGAGGGTCTCGACGAGCTCGCGCGCCTGGCGCTCGCCGACGACCCGCGGCGCGAGCGCATCGTCGAGGAGATCGAGGCGATCACGCGCGACGGCATGAGCGGCGCCATCGGGATCGACGAGAGCCTTCGCCGCCGGCTGTCGATGCTCACCATCACGCGAAGCCACGTCGACGCGGTGGTGCGGCTCCTCCGCCGCAGGCTCAGCCCGTCGTTCCGGCGGCACATCGCCGCCGTGCGGCGCAACGCCGATCGCATCCACGTCGTGTCGAGCGGCTTCCGCGAGTACCTCGGGCCGGTGTGCGCGGACCTCGGGATCCCCCCGGGGCGCGTGCACTGCAACGAGTTCCGCTGGAAGGGCGGCAAGGTCGTCGGGTTCGACGCGTCGAGCCCGCTGGCGCGGCCGGGCGGGAAGGCGCGCGTCGTGAAGGCGCTGAGGCTCCCGGGGCGCGTCGTCGCCGTGGGCGACGGCATCACCGACGCCGAGATCCGCGACGCCGGCGCCGCGCACGAGTTCGTCGCCTACTGCGAGAACGTCGAGCGCGAGGCGGTGGTGGCGCGCGCCGACCGCGTGGCGCGCTCGGTGGACGAGGTGCTCTGGCTCTACCGCCTGCCGGGCTCGCCGAGCTTCCCCAAGAGCCGCATGGCGGCGCTCCTCTGCGAGAACGTCCACCCGGACGCCGCGCAGGCGCTGCGCGACGAGGGCTACCGCGTCGAGGCCGTCTCCGACGCGCTCGCGGAGGACGAGCTGGCGCGCGCGGTGCGCGGCGTGAGCATCCTGGGCATCCGCTCCAAGACGCGCCTTACCGCGCGCGTCCTGCAGGAGGCCGACCGCCTGCTCGCCGTCGGCTGCTTCTGCATCGGCACCGAGCAGGTCGACCTGCCCGCGGCCGCCGCGCGCGGCGTCGCGGTCTTCAACGCGCCCTACAGCAACACGCGCAGCGTGGTCGAGCTCGCGGTGGGCGAGCTGGTCATGCTGATGCGCCGCGTGCCGGACTCCTCGCGGCTCCTCCACGACGGCGGCTGGCGCAAGAGCGCCACCGGCTGCACCGAGGTCCGCGGCAAGGTGCTCGGCATCGTCGGCTACGGGCACATCGGATCGCAGCTCTCGATCCTCGCCGAGGCGATGGGCATGCAGGTCGTCTACCACGACCTCGAGGAGCGGCTCGCGCTCGGCAACGCGCGCAAGTGCCGCTCGCTCGCCGAGCTCCTCGGCAAGGCGGACGCGGTGTCGCTCCACGTCGACGGCCGCGCGTCGAACCGCGGGCTGATCGGCGAGCGCGAGCTCCGGAGGATGCGCCCCGGCGCCGTGCTCCTCAACCTCTCGCGCGGCCACGTGGTCGACCTCGACGCGGTGGCCGCCTCGATCCGTGCCGGCCACCTCGGCGGAGCGGCGGTCGACGTCTTCCCGGAGGAGCCGCTCTCGAACCGCGATCCCTTCGACTGCCCGCTGCGCGGCCTGCCGAACGTGATCCTCACGCCCCACGTCGGCGGCAGCACCGCCGAGGCGCAGCAGGCGATCGGCGAGTTCGTCGCCGCGCGGCTCGTCGAGTTCGTGAACACCGGCGGCACCTCCGGCTGCGTCAACCTGCCGCAGATCGCGGCGCCGCCCGTCCCGCGCGCGCACCGGTTCCTGCACCTGCACCGCAACCAGCCGGGCGTGCTCGCCGCGGTGAACGCGGTGCTCGCGCGCCGCAAGATCAACATCCTGGGCCAGGCGCTCCGCACCGACGACGCCACCGGCTACCTCGTCACCGACGTGGACCGCCGCTACGCCGCCGACGTGGTGGACGAGCTGAAGGCGGTCCCGGGCACGGTGCGGCTGCGCGTCCTCTACTGACGGCTCGCGCCGGTCGCGTCCCGCCGGGCGGATAGCATCCGGCCCGGTCTCCCATGGCCCGAACCACGAATCCCTTCCGGCGTCCGGTCCTCCTCGCCCTTTCGGCGGTCGTCGCGGTCGGCTCGCTGCTGGCCGGCGCCCCGCCGGCGGCCGCGCAGTCCCCGCCGGAGAGGCCGCGTCTCGCCATCCGGCAGATCGCCGCCACGACGGCGGTCGCCGCGCAGGCCCGCGCCGAGGGCTCCGCCGACGCGCTCGCGCAGGTCGAGCAGGGCGCCGACAGCCAGCTCACCGACGCGATCGGCGCCACCGGGCGCTTCGAGCTCGTCGCGCGCGCGGACCTGCCAAGCATCATCAAGGAGCAGGACCTCACGCAGAGCGGCAACGCCGACGCGATGGACCCGCAGGCCGCGCAGGCGTTCCGGCTTGCCGGCGCGCGCTACGTCGCCACCGTGACCATCGGCAACTTCCAGGACATCACCGAGCGCACCGAGCTCCTCAACCAGTTCGGCACCTCCAGGGCCGAGCGCCGCACCATCGACCTGCAGGCGACCGTCAAGGTGTTCGACTCCACCTCGGGCACGCTCTTCCGCTCGACCACGGTCAGCGTCTCCGAGGCCGCCACCAACGAGATCCTGCCCGGCGTCGAGCAGAGGGGCGCCAAGACCAACGTCGTGCTCGCGAACGCTGCGCGCCGGCTGGCCACCGATGCCGCCGAGGCGATCGCGGCGTCGCTCCCGCCCCAGGCGCCCGCCTTGCCCGCGGGCGTCGCCGATCCCGCGAGGGGCCAGGCATCGCCGGGCGTCGCCGCCTCGGCGCCGTCCGGCGCCCCGCTCCGCATGGCGATCTTCGTGAAGCAGCGCCCGGCCTCCGTGCCCGCCGAGAAGGTCTCCGTCTTCGAGGACCTCGTCAGCGCCGACAGCACCGGCCCCGGCATCGAGGTCGTCCGGCGCGAGGACGTGGTGAACGCGGTGAACCGCTTCGCGCCCGCGGGCGCGAACGCGGGCACCGCCGGCCCCGACGCGGAGCTCGTCGACCGCCTGCTCTCCGACCGCACATCGGCCACGCAGCTCGCCGCGCAGATGCGCGCGGACCTCGTGCTCACGGCGACCATTTCGCAGCTGCAGACCGCAAAGCGCACGCTGAACGACCCCTCGACCGGCGTCGCCACGGAGGTCGCGCAGTGGACCCTCGCCACCACGTACGGCCTGATCGACGGCGCGACCGGCGCGAGCCTCGCCGCGGGCACCTTCCAGAGCGACTTCGCCAAGCGCGACACCAAGGAGCTCAAGGTCGAGGTCGACGTGATCGACCAGCTGCTGCGCGACGCCGCCACCCGGATCGGCGCCTCGGTCCGGGCCACCGTCGCCGACGCGCGCACGCGCGCCGCCGCGGCCCCCGCCGAGGTCAAGGTGCGCTTCGCCGCGGTCCTTGCCGACCTGAGCGTCCCCGACGTCCGCACCGATGCCTCCGGCCAGTACGTGGTCGGCGCCAACCGCTACGACCTGCAGCCGATGGACGTCCAGGTGATGGTCGACGGCTTCGCCGCCGGCAACTGCCCGGGCGAGATCCCCATGCGCGCCGGGATCCACCGCGTCCGCTTCGAGCGCCCCGGGCTCGAGCCCGTCGACCGGGTGATCAACGCGCGCGACGGGCTGGTCGTGAGCGTGCCGATGCAGCTCTCGCCCGAGGGGCGGGCCAACTGGCAGCGCGACGCCGCGTTCTTCAACGACCTGAAGAACGGCGCCGTCATGCGCGACGTCGACCTGATCAAGGCGCGTGCGGTCGCCGACTTCCTGCGGCAGAGCAACATCCGCCTCGACACCGGCAACGTGCGGAACCTGAACCTCGGGGGCGAGTCGCTGTGGTGGCAGTTGCTGCAGTGACGCGCGCGCTCGCCGCGCTGGCCGCGGCCCTCGCGCTCTGCGGCGGATGCCAGCATGAGCTCCGGCGCACCGTGGCCGACATCGACCGGGCCTATGCGGCCGGCGACTTCCCGCGGGCGTCCCGGCTGGCAGAGGATGCCGCCGCGCGCAACGACGACGACCGCCAGGACCGCCTGCTCTGGTGGCTCGAGGCCGGCCGCGCCCGCCAGGCCGAGGGCTCGCTCGACCGCGCCGCGGAGTGGTACGACCGCGCCTTCGAGGAGGTGCGCCCCTACCTCGACTCGAAGGCCGAGGCCACGGTCACGGAGGCCGTCGCCACCACCGCCGTCAACCAGACCATCCGCATCTACCGCGCGACACCTCCGGAGCGCATCATGCTCTGCACGCTGCAGGCCGCGAACTTCCTGGGGCGGCACGACCTGGCGCGCACCCGCATCGAGCTGAACCGCGCGATGGACTTCCAGCAGGACGCCGTCGCCCGCTTCGCCGACGCCGTGAACAAGGCGCAGGAGGCCGCGAACCGCGACTGGCAGTCGAGGGGCTGGAGCCCTGCCGTCTCGGCCGATGCCGTGGGGCGCGTGCGCACGGAGCAGGGGCGCGACCCGGTGACGCTCGGCAGGGCGTCGTTCGCGAACCCCTTCGCGAGCTACCTGCGCGCCGCGTTCCTGCTCGCGACCAGCTCCGACGCCGGCGACCGCCAGAACGCGCGCGCCGACCTGCGCGCGGTGCAGGAGATGGTGCCCGGGCTCGCCTCGCCCGCGGCGGACATCGCGCTCGTCGACTCGGGCGCGGCGCACGCCTCGCTCGCGCAGACCTGGGTCTTCGTCCTCACGGGGCTCGCCCCCGACTACCGCGAGTTCCGGCTCGACATCCCGATCCCCGTCGGCAACGTGAACTACGTCTCGGCCGCGTTCCCCGTCCTGCGTCGGCGCGGCGACTTCGTGCCCGCGGTGCTCGCGCACTCGGGGGCCGGCGAGCGAAGCGAGCGGCTTGCCGACCTCGACGCGATGGTCGAGGCCGACTTCGACGCCCGGCTGCCGCTGATCGTGACGCAGGAGATCGCCAGCTCGGCCGGCAAGGCCGCCGCGACCTGGGCGGCGAGCCAGGCCGCGTACCAGCAGGACAGCACCACCGGCGCGATCGTCCAGATCATGGGGATCATCTACCAGGCGGCGTCCACCGCGGCCGACCTCCGCTGCTGGTCAACCATGCCGAAGCAGGTGCTCCTCCTACGCGTCCCGACGCCGACGGACGGGCGCCTCCCGCTCCTGCGTGAGGACGGGACGCACCTCTGCACGCTCGCCGTCGAGCCCGGGTCGCCGAACATCGCGCTCGTCACCGTGCCGTCCGCCGCTGCGCGCGCGCCGGGCGTGATCCTGTACCGTGGGGGCGACGTGCACGGCCCGCCGGCGCCGCAGCCCCCGGAGGATTGCGGTCCGCCCGCCCCGACCGCCGCACCAGGACCAGCATGAACACGCGAACCGCTCCCGCCGCCTTCCTCGCACTCGTGGCCGCCGCGCTCGCCGCGTGCGGCACCGTCAACACCACCAGCACCCGCACCGCGCCCGCGAGCTCGGCGGTCGACGCGACCACGCGCGTCAACGACCTCCTGCAGCAGATCTTCCTCACCGCCAAGGAGGTGCGCATGAACCGCACCGCGGGCGGGCCGATGGAGGTGCAGGTCGACGTGGAGAACAACGGCTTCCAGTACCGCAGCTTCGCCTATCGCTTCGACTGGGTCGATGCCGCCGGCAACGTGATCGCCTCGCAGACGAGCGTCTGGAAGTCGACCAACGTCCCGTCGGGCGGATCGACCGTCATCCGCTCGGTCGCGCCCACCGAGGAGGCCGCCGACTTCCGCCTCCAGATCCGCCGCGCGGACACCTGAGTCGCGCGCATTCCGACCACGCACCGTCCCGCACGCCGCACCCCGAACCGACCACACCATGCGCACCACCACCGCGACCGCCGCCGTCATGCTCGCCGCCGCCATGCTCACCGCCTGCGAGCGCGCCCGCTACGTCGAGACCGGCAGCCCCGAGGGCATCATCAGCGTCAACGACGTCGACTTCCAGGACATCCTGAAGGCCTCGAGCGGCATGCTCGAGTCGCTCGCCGAGACCGGCGTCCTGAAGACGGCCAAGCACAAGCCCGCCCAGCTCATCATGGGCGACGTGGTGAACGACACCAGCTCCCGCTTCGACGTGGGCGAGCTCACCTACCGCATGCGCGAGCAGCTGGTGAACTCGGGGCAGGCGACCGTCGTGACCACCTTCGGCAACACGCCGGAGGACAAGCAGGCGCAGGAGGTGCTGCGCCGCGAGAAGTTCCTGAAGGGCGAGACCGCGGAGCCCCTGCCGGACCCCGACTTCTCCCTCACCGGCAAGATCACGCAGGTCAAGCGGTCCGCCGGCGACACCAAGCAGGCGACGTACACCTTTCGGCTGACGCTCACCAACCTGCGCACCGGCCTGGAGGCGTGGACCAAGACGGTGGACATGACGAAGCTGGGGAACCGCAACGCGGTCGGCTTCTGAGGGTGGCAATCCCGCTCCGGGCAGCGTCCTCCGGGGGCCGCGGATCCGGGCGGCCCGATCCCGATCTTGGCCTTCGGGCCGGGGCCGGGCTATAGTCTCGGGCTCGTCGGCCGGCTCATCCGGCCGGTTCCGTGTTCCGGGTCCGCAACGAATCCCAGTTCCAGGAGAAAAGACTCATGACTCGCAGCTTCATTCTTCCCGCGATCGCGTGCGCGGTGGCCGCCTCCGCCGCCATCGGCGGCGTGGTGAACATCAGCGTCAGCAGCAACTCGAGCCTCAAGCGCGTCACCGCGTCCTACGACGACGGCGTCGAGAAGATGGTGACGATCCGCGTGCTCAGCAAGTCCTCGTCCTCGGCGCCGTGGGTGATCAGCTCGCCCATGACCACGTCGGCCGTCAACGGCAAGAACGTCGCGGAGCCGCTCAGGGAGGAGCTCGAGATCTGGTCCGCCATCACCACGGACTGCAACGCCAACGGCATCCCCGACGGCACCGACATCACGAACGGCGCGGCCGACTTCGACTCCGACTGGATCCCCGACACCTGCGAGTACCGGATCGGCGACCTGAACCTGAACGGCGTCATCGACCAGCAGGACCTCAGCATCCTGCTCGGCTGGTGGGGCATCACCAACCCGCTCTACGGCGACCTGAACTTCGACGGCGTCGTGAACGGCACGGACGTGGGGATCATCCTCGGCCGCTACGGGGCGGTCGTGTACTGATCGCCTCGCCGGCTTAGCAGGATGCCCCGGTCGGGTAGATTGCCGGTCCGGTGCTGTCCTTTGCGCTCATCTCCGGGCTGACCGCCGTTCGGCTTGCGACCACACTCCTGGTCAGCCCGCCGGAGGGGTTCGTCGTCGACACCGTCGGAGGCGCCTTCTCCGAGGTGGTCGGCGTGCAGGCCTTGCCCGATGGGCGCCTCATGGCGTGGGAGCGTTCGGGCCTCGTCTGGATGATCGGTGCGGACGGCGTCCGGCTGCCCGCCCCGGTGATCGACATCCGCGAGGAGGTCGGGGCCTGGCGCGACTTCGGGCTCCTGGGCCTTGCGGTGCATCCGAACTTCCCCGCGGAGCCGGCCCTCTTCCTGGCCTACGTCGTCGATCGGCACCACCTGATGAACTTCGGGACCGCGGGGTACTCGCCGACGACCAGCGACTACTACTCGGCCACAATCGGCCGCGTGACCCGCTACTCGCTCGATCCCGCCGCGGATCACGCTGCCGTGGTTCCCGGGTCGCGCCGGGTCCTCCTCGGCGAGACGGCGACGACCGGCGTGCCGATCCTCCATCAGTCTCACGGCATCGGCACCCTCCAGTTCGGCCAGGACGGCACGCTCCTGCTGTCCACGGGTGACTCGGCCAGCTACGCGACCGTCGATCTCGGCGGCCAGATGTCAGGCGGCTGGATGACGCAGGCGCTTGCGGACGGAATCGTCGCTGCCAGGGAAGATGTCGGCGCCTTCCGGTCCCAGTTGGTCGATTCGCTCTGCGGCAAGCTGCTGCGAATCGACCCCGAGACCGGTGATGGGGTGCCCAGCAACCCGTGGTTCGACGCCGCCGCGCCCCGCTCGGCCCGCAGCCGCGTCTTCTCGCTCGGGCTGCGAAACCCCTATCGCATGACGATGCTGCAGGGATCCGGCAGCCACGACCCCGCCGATGCCGATCCCGGCCATTTCCTGGTGGGGGACGTGGGTTGGGGCGGCTACGAGGAGGTATCCGTGATCGATGGCCCAGGGCTCAACCTGGGGTGGCCCGTGTTCGAGGGGCTCGGGTACCAATCCGGCTACGCGCTTGCCCCGACCGCGAATCCCGACTCCGCGGTCGGCGCATGCGCACCGATGCCGTTCCGGGAACTGCTCCGCGAGGACTCCGCCGCGCCGCCGAGCTTCGTGCGCGCCTGCGCGGTGCTGCAGGCCGAGGGCGCCACCGCATCCGGGGTCGCGGTCGCGTCGACGAACCACGGCTTCACCGGTTCCGGCTACCGGGACTACCCCGATTCGACCGGTGCCTGGGTCGAGTGGACGGTGACGGTCGCCGCGGAAGGCGATCACCGGATCGCGCTCCGTTACGCCAACGGTGCCTCATCCGACCGACCGCTCACGCTGCGCGTCGACGGGGTCGCGGTCCAGGCGTCGCTCTCGCTGCCGTCCACGGGCTCGTGGACGGATTGGCGCGTCGTTCGATCCGTCCCGATGCGGCTCGCGGCCGGAGTGCATGTCGTGCGGCTCGAGTCGACGTCGTCCGTGGGCCCGAACCTGGATGCGGCGTGGGTCGATGACGAAACCGATGTCGCGATCCCTGCGTCCGTACCCGTGTTCACCCACCGAAGGCCGGTCATCGACTGGAAGCAGTCGGCTGCCGTCGCCCGGACTCCGGGACTCAATGCCGCAGGGGCGGCGACCGCCGTCCCGGTCGGTGGCGCGGGCGGCGCGGCCGGCAGCGGATTCTCGGGACGCTGCGCGATCGGCGGCCCGCGGGTCGACTTCCCGGCATGGCCGCCCGAGTACCGGGGGGCGATGTTCTTCGCCGACTACGACCAAGGGTGGCTGCGCGCGGCCTTCACCGGCAAGGAAGGAAGCTGCGGGCGTTCCGGCGCGGACTGCCGATGCCATCTGCGGGTCACCGGCGTCAAGCCGTTCGATGAATCGCTCGGTCCGGTGGTCGGCGTGTTCGCGGACCATGTCGGCCAGGCCCTCTACGTCACGAGGTGGACAGGCATCCTGCGGTACCGGTGGCTGCCGACCGGCTCGCTGCCGCCGGTTGCGGCATTCGCGGCCTCGGCGTCCTTCGGACCCTCGCCCCTCGCCGTCACCTTCGATGCATCGGCGAGCGCCGATCCCGAGGGCGCCCCGCTCTCGTACGAGTGGAGCTTCGGCGACGGGTCACGCAGCGCCGCCGGGGCGACCGTCTCCCACACGTTCTCCGCCGCTGGCGCAGCCGGATTCGACGTAACGCTGACGGTCCGCGATCCCGGCGGAGCGTCGTCTTCGCTGAGCCGTCGTGTCGCGGTGAACGACACGCCGCCCGAGGCGCGCATCGCCTCGATCGTCGACGGCCAGCTCTACTCGATGGAGCGGGAGTCGGCGTTCGTGCTGCGCGCGGAGGTGGCGGACCAGGAGTCCGGAGCGGCGGGGACGGAGTGCGAGTGGCGCGTGACGCTCCACCACGACTCGCATTCGCATCCCGAGCCGATGGTCGTCGGCTGCACGGCCCAGACGACGATCTCGCCGATCGGTTGCGCGCCGCCGTCGGAGTACTGGTACGAGGTTTCGTTGCTGGTGCGCGACCAGAGCGGCCTGACTGCATCCGACTCGGTCCGACTTGACCCGGATTGCGGGGGATTGCTTCGGTGCTTCGGCGACCTCGACGGCGACGGTCACGTCGGCGGAGGCGATCTCGCCGAACTGCTGTCCAACTGGAACGGCGGAGGCCCCTCGGATCTCGACGGCGACGGCATCGTCCGGGGCGGCGACCTTGCCGAGGTGCTCTCGCACTGGGGTGAGTGTCCGCCGTGAGGGATTCCCGGCCCCTGTGGCTATAGTGCGCGGATGCGGGACACCTTCCTCCCCTTCTGCCGCCCGCCGATCACGGAGGAGGACATCGCCGCCGTCGCGGACGTCCTCCGCAGCGGCTGGATCACCACCGGCCCGAAGGTGGCGGAGCTCGAGGAGATGGTCGCGCGCCGCACCGGCGCGAAGCACGCCGTCGCCGCCACCAGCGGCACGGCGCTGATGCACCTGGCGCTGCAGGCGATGGGGATCGGCCCCGGCGACGAGGTGGTCGGCCCCTCGATGACCTGGGTGTCCACGCCGAACATGGTGGAGCTCCTCGGCGCGCGCAACGTCTTCGTGGACGTCGACCGCGACACGCTGCTCGCGCCCGCCGAGGCGATCGAGGCCGCGATCACGCCGCGCACGAAGCTCGTGATCCCGGTGCACTACGCCGGCGCGCCCGTCGACCTCGACGCGATCCGCGCCGTGTGCGCACGCCGGGGCGTGCCCGTCCTCGAGGACGCGGCGCACGCCATCGGCACGCAGTACCGCGGCCGCGAGGTCGGCGGCCAGGACACCGCGATCTTCAGCCTGCACCCCATCAAGAACATCACCTCCGGCGAGGGCGGGATCCTCACCACCAACGACGACGCGCTCGCCCGCAAGGTGCGCCGCCTGCGCTTCCACGGGCTCGAGAGCGATGCGCACCAGCGCAAGCAGCAGGGCCGCTCGCCGCTCGCCGAGGTGCAGGAGCCCGGCTACAAGCAGAACATGGCCGACATGAACGCCGTGCTCGCGGTGCGCCAGCTGCCGCGGCTCGACGCCTTCAACCGCCGGCGCGACGAGATCTCTCGGATCTACCGCGCGCGTCTCGCGGAGGTCGACGGCATCGTGCCGCTTGCGGACCCCGCGTGGCCGCACCGCCACGCGCGGCACCTCTTCGTGGTGCGCGTCGACGAGCGCGCCTGCGGCCTCGACCGCGCGGCCTTCATGGAGGGCCTGAAGCGCCTGAACGTCGGCACCGGCGT
>JBILFU010000288.1:0-2928 GCA_044351405.1 Phycisphaerales bacterium | reverse complement strand
GACCTACTTCAAGGAGCGGGACGGGCGCATCCGCCTGCAGCCGGCGAACCCCGACTTCGAGCCGATCTTCGTCGACGACTGCACCATTCAGGGCGTCGTGGTCGGCGTGATGCGGCGGTACTAGCGGAACCGACGCCCCCGCTCAGGCGCGGACCAGCTCCTCGACCAGCGCCACCGCCGCCTCCTCCGGGCTGCGGCCGGCGGCGATCGCCTCGCGCATGCGGCGGACGATCGCGCTGCCGACTATCGCGCCGTCGGCGTGGGCCAGCACGGCCTGGACGTGGTCGCGCGTCGAGATGCCGAAGCCGGCGGCGATCGGAAGATCGGTGTGACGCCGGATCTGTCCGACGACGGGCGCGACGGCGGGAGCCTCGGAACGCTCCCCGGTGATGCCGACGCGCGCCAGCGCGTACACGAACCCGGAACAGAGCCCCGCGATCCGCGCGATCCGCGCCTCGCCGGAGGTGGGCGACACCAGGAAGGTGCAGGCCAGGCCGTGGGCATCGCACGCAGCTCGGAGCGCGGGCGCCTCGTCCAGGTCGATGTCCGGCACGATGAGCCCGTCGAAGCCGGCGGCCGCGGCGTCGGCGCAGAAACGCGCCACGCCCGTGCGGTCCACGATCGACACGCTGACCATCGCCACCAGCCGGCACGCAACCCGGCTGCGCACGTCGCGGACGGCCGCGAACACCCCCGCCGGCGTGCAGCCCGCGAGGAGCGCCTCGTGCATGGATTCGGCGATCACGGGCCCGTCGGCGATCGGGTCGCTGAAGGGGATACCCACCTCGATCACGGGCACGCCGGCGGCAGCCAGCCGCGGCAGCAGCGCGCGGGTGGACGCAAGCGACGGATATCCGGCGGTGACGAAGGGAAGGACGGCGCGGCGATCCGGCCCACCGGCCCGATCGGCCGCGCGCGCGAACAGCGGCGAAGTGGCGGAACCTGGCATCGGGGACATCGCGTCGGCATCCTATGGGTGAGCGACGGCACGATTCGCTACCCTTCGCCGTGGCGGCCCCGTAGCTCAGCGGTCGAGAGCAGTCGACTCATAATCGATAAGACCTCGGTTCGAATCCGAGCGGGGCTACTTCAAGAGGCGCGTTCAAGCGGCGCACAAGTCTCGCGCGCATGCGAAAGCCCCCCGGCCTTCGCCGAGGGGCTTGGGTCTCTATGTGCTGCGGGGTTGCGGCGAGTCGTTGCCGCTTCTACGGCCAAGTCAGCTGCGGCGTCGGCGACCGGCCACGCCGGCGATCGCCAGCAGGGCCGCAGCGCCCGGCGCCGGGACGGGTGTCGGTGACGCGCCGGCCGCGATTGCCGTGTCCGCCGTCGACTCGTAGGCGCCCGAGATCAGGAAGAACTGGTTCGTCGAGGCAGTCCAAGTCACCTCGAGGTAGCCGTAGTGCCATCCCGTCCCGTTAGCCGGGCCGAAGCGGAACCCCATGTAACTGTTGGCGCCGAGGTCCGTCGAGACAGCAGCGCCACGAAACGCGGATTGGTACTCGTCAGAGCTGAAACTCGATGCGGAACCGATGCTCGATCCGGACGCGAAGATCGCCGACGCCGAAGTGAACGCCAGAACTTCGGTGTTGCCGATCCCGTAGACGCCTTCCAGCCCGTACAAGCCGTCCCTTCCGTTCCAGTGCCGCTGCCGAGCCAGTCGAAGATGCTGATGCGGGTGCTGGTACCTGCTCCCCCGTTGACGCCGGTGGCGTCGACCGATGGTGCCCCGAGGCTTGCGAGATTGATCGCCACCACGGCGGCATCGGACGGCGCCGTGGTCATGATGGCGGCAGCGACGGCGGGCAGCAACGTGGCGCGGGAAAGGACGTACAGACGCATCTTGGGGGCTCCCTGACGAGGTGGTTTGGCGAAGTGCCTGGAGGGCGGGCCGGTTGCAGTTCCCACTGGTCGGCGGCGACCGCCTTCGCGCTTAGAAACGAGAAATCCCCCCCCCCAACCATCAGGGTGCTCCGGGATTTTCGTCAACTCATAAAGGTGACACGCAGAACGTCTCGCCTTCCGCCCGCCGATCGACATTCTCCGCTGCCCCCCTCCGGCCCGCGGGCCGCGTATCGCCCGGAGTCGCCCGCTTGCCCGAATCCGGGCCCGGGTCCCCGCGAATCTCCTTCAGATGCCAGCCCTGTCCTGCTCCCCGTCCGCCGCTGCGGCCCGCCCCTGGATGCGCCGCTGGCTGCTTGCCGCGGGCCTCTACAACCTGGCCTGGGGCGCGACCGTGGTCCTGCTTCCCGACCTGCCGCTGCGGCTCTTCGGGGTGGAGCCGCTTGCCGGCACGGGTCGCGCGATCTGGCAGTGCCTCGGCATGGTGATCGGCGTCTACGGCATCGGGTACCTGGCGGCGAGCCTGGACCCGCTGCGGCACTGGCCCATCGTGCTGGTCGGCTTCCTGGGGAAGATCTTCGGCCCGATCGGGTTCGCGTGGTGCGCCGCCCGCGGCGAGATCGACTGGCGCTTCGGCCTGACCATCCCGACCAACGACCTGCTCTGGTGGATCCCGTTTGCACTCATCCTGCGCGGGGCGTGGTCGGCGGCGCGCTCCGGATCCGGCGAGCCCGCGGCACGCATGCCGCTCGGCACGGCGCTCAACGTGGCGCGCGACCAGGCCGGGAGGTCGCTTGCGGCGCTGAGCTCGGAACAGCCGGTGCTGCTGGTGGCGCTGCGTCACTTCGGGTGCACGTTCTGCCGCGAGACGCTCGCGTCCATCGCCGCCGAGCGCGCGCGGGTGGAGGGCAACGGCGTGCGGATCGCCATCCTGCACCCTGCCTCGGCCGAGGCGGCCGAGGCACCCCTGGCCCGCGCCGGGCTCTCCGACCTGCCCGCGATCGCCGATCCCGACAATGCGATCGGCCGCGCGCTCGGCATCGAGCGCGGATCCTTCAACGCCGTGCTGGGACCGCGCAACGTGCTTCG
>JBILFU010000287.1:0-2955 GCA_044351405.1 Phycisphaerales bacterium | reverse complement strand
GCGGACCTCGCCGATGTCCGGCATGCCCGACTTGGGCGGCCAGGTGCGGCGGGTCACCTCGTAGACGTACCACTCCTCGTCGCCGCGGGCCTCGCGCTGGACCCTCGGGGCGGAGCCCCGCTGCACGAGCTCGGCGATCTCGGGCGCGAAGATCCCCCATTCGCTCCCCTTGAGGTCGACGAACTGCCACATCTGCAGCTCGTTGAGCGCGCCGTAGCGCGGGTCGCGGTACGGCTTCACCGCGACGCGGAGCACCAGGTCGAGCGGCTCGCCGATCGACACCTCGGGCGGCTGGCCGAACACCTCCGCCGCGAGCAGGTCGGCCGCGTCGCTGGGCCGGACGTTCACGGTGCGGGCCTCCGTGCGCATGGCCACGCCGTCCACCCGGACCTCCATGGCCGGGATGGCGAGCTCGCCCGGCCGCTCCGGGACGATCTCCACGGCGTAGGTGACCGTGGTCGAGCGCGAGATGCGCCCGTTGATGAGCTGCATGCTCTGCTGCCGTCCGCGCTCCGCCACGCGCACCGATGCGCCGGGGATCTCCGGGGCGACCGGCGGTGACACCTCCTGCGCATCGACGACGTCGACCGTCACCACGAAGGGAACGCCGACGTACGCGTCGCCCTGCGGGAAGCGGGCGCGCGCGTCTCCCGCCAGCGCCCCGCGGCCGGCAAGGCAGCATGCGAAGGCGACGAGCAGGGCGATGGCGGTTCTCGTGCTCACGTTCACCAGTCCTTGACGGGCGCGCGCCCGCGCGTCGCCTGTTCCTGCGCGCGCCGATCCTGCTCGGCACGGCGACGGCGCTCGCGGTCGCGCACGCCCTGCAGCAGGCGGTCGGCCTCTTCCTTGGTCATTTCACCCGGCTTCGCGGGTTGCTGCTTGGCGGCCTCGAGCTCCTGGGGCCGGTCGGCGGGCGGATCCTGGCGGGGCTGCCCTTGCTGCTGCTGCTGCTGCGCTTCCCGCTCCTTTTCGTCATCGGCGCCCCCGTCCCTTCCTTCCTGGTCCTGCGGACGCTCCTCGGAGGGGGCGTCCTGCGGCTTCGGTTGTTCGCCGTCCTGGGGTTGCTCCTGATCCTTGGCGTCCTGCTGGTCCTGCGGTTGTTGCTTCTCGTTCTGCTGCTGCTGCTGCTGCTGCTGCTGCTGGCGCTGCAGTTCCTCCAGCGCCCGGATGAGGCGTCGGCTCTGCTCCGCGTTGGCGCGTGACCCGAGGTCCGACGGATCGGCGTATGCCGCGTCGCGGAAGCCGTCGAAGCTGGCGGTTGCGTCGGCGATCGCCTGCTTCAGCGCCTCCGGGTCGATCGGTGCGCCGGCTCCCTCGGCGGCCCCTTCGCGCTCCTTGGCCTCGAGCATGCGCTGCGCGGCCTCGGCCTGCTCGCGCGTCGACCCGTAGAAGCTGGCCGCGCGGTTGTAGGCGCTCGATGCGGCCAGCGCGGGATCGGGCGAATCGGCCCCCGAGGCCACTTCGCCGGCACGCTTGAAGGAGTCGGCGGCCTCCTTGAACTGCCCGGCGCGGTAGCGCGCGACGCCCAGGTTGTAGTGCGCCGCCGCGGAGTCGGGCTGCGCCGCCACCGCGGCCTCCCAGCGGTCGACCTCGGGATCGTTGGGCGCCGGTGCGGATGCCGGTGCCGGCGCGGGTGCCTGCGCAGGCTCCGGCGCATGGGACAGGGCGAGCGAAGCAAGCAGGGCAACGAGGGCGGGCACCGTCATCGCGCGGGCTCCTTCGTGCGCGCGCCGGGCGCAGGGACGGCACAGGAGGCGAGCAGGCACGCGAACGCGATCCCGGCGAACCACTGGAAGCGCGGCGTCCGGCGCGTGACGACCGCCGAGTCGAACTCCTGGCGCTCGAGCTGGCCGACGGTCTGCGCGTAGGCGCGGGCCATGTCGACGCGCTCGGTGCCCGCCGGGACGTACGCGCCGCCGCCAGCGAGCGCGGCCTCGCGCAGGACGCGCTCGTCCATCCGGCTCCACACCTCCTGGCTGTCGTGCACCAGGTAGCGCACCGCTCCGTCGGCGCCGCGCGCCACCGGGATGCGCGCGCCCTCGCGCGAGTCGCCGATCCCCACCGTGTAGACGTGGACCCTCGCCTCCGCGAGGGCCGCCTTCGCGGCCTCGACGGGATCCTCGCCGCCCTCGAGGTCCTCGCCGTCGGAGAGGACGATCACCGCGCGGCTCCCGGTGCTCGAGGCCGGGAAGCTGGCGGCGGCCAGCCCGATGGCGTTGGCGAGCGCGGTGCCGCCGCGCGCGCCGGAGAGCGGCTTGAGCTCGGCGAGCGTGGTGCGGAAGGCGGCGTAGTTCAGGGTGAGCGGCACCCGAAGCTGGGCGGTGCCCGCGAACTCGATGAGCCCGACGCGGTCGCCGCCCAGGCTCTCGACCGCCTCCTCGACGAACTGCCGCGCGCGCGACAGCCGGTCGGGTGCCGCGTCCTGCGCGCTCATCGACCGGCTCACGTCGACCACGAAGAAGACGTCGGCGCCGCGGCGCTTCACCTCCTCGACCTGCGCGCCCCAGCGCGGATCCATGAGGGCGGGGACCAGCGCCGCCAGCGCGGCCAGCGCGAGCACGGCGCGCAGGACCGGCCGTGCGCCGCCCGCGCGCGGGGCGATCGCCCGCAGCTGCGGCAGATCCGCGAACCGTCGCAGCGCGCGCGCCCGGCCGCGCGCCCGGAGCGCCACCAGCAGGACGAGCGCCAGCACCGCCCAGGCCCAGGCCAGCGCGCCCGGGTTGGCGAAGGCGAAGTCGCCCGCGTTCACGGCAGCGTCCTCCAGCGGGTGTGCGAGAGGACCAGGTCGGCCGCGAGCAGGACGAACGCCGCCAGCAGCAGCGCCGGGACGCGGATGCCCGCGATCTCGGTGCCTTCCACCGCCAGGTCGCGGAACTGCAGGTAGCGGCGCTGCTCGGTCGTGGTCTTCTCCAGCCGGTCGATGGTCTCGTAGATCTGCGCCAGGCTCCGCGTGTC
>JBILFU010000286.1:0-2959 GCA_044351405.1 Phycisphaerales bacterium | reverse complement strand
CGTGCACCGCATGGGTCGAGTCCGACGCAGGCGACCGCGTCCTGCTCGCGGTGGCGAACCCGACGGCCGGCGAGCGCTCGCTGCGCGCCTCGTGGCGCAACTCCGCCGGCGACTCGGTGCCCGTCGCCGTGGTCGCGCCGCCCCGGAGCCTGGTCCGCGCGTGGATCGACCGTCCGCCCCTGCGGCCGGTGGCCGGAGCCGCCGAGATCGACCGCGCCCGCCCCGAGGCGATCGACCTGAAGGACGGCGACGCGGGCTTCCTGGTGGCGGCCGGCGCGCGCGAGTACCCGGTCCGGCCGCCCGGCCTTCCGACCGGCGCCTTCGCGCCGCCGCTGTCGCTTGCCGAGGCGCAGGCCTCCGCGATCGTTCCGCCCGACCCCCTGTGGCAGACCTCGATGACCGTCCGCAAGCGCGGCGAGCGCTGGGAGCTGCTGGTGGAGGCGTTCCGTCCCGCCGGCGCGCCCGACCCCTCCACCGACCGCGTGACGGTCCGCGTGGGCGACCCGGCATCGCCGACGCACGAGTTCGCCGTGTCGGCGGACGGATCGCTCGAGATGTCCGCGGGGCCGGACGACGGCGTCGCCGCGGGCTTCATGTCCTGGGGCGACCGCTGGCGCGCGCGCATCGAGCTCCCCGAGGCGTGGCTGCCGTCGGCGGTGCCCGGCGCGCGCCCGTTCATGCTCTCGGCCGAGCGCACGCCGGGCTCGGTGCGCGCGCGGCAGACCGCGGGCCTCGCGCTTCCGCCGTGGTCGCGCCACGGGGCGCCGGTGCTCGTCGACCTCGCCGCCTGGGACGACCTCGGTCGCTGAGCGCGGGGTCCGCGCCGGTCAGCCACCTATACTCGCCCCGATGGACGAACAGCACGCGCCTGCCGAGGCACCCGAGCCAGCGCCCGCGCCGGCCCGCAAGCCGCGCGTGGTGGCGCTCCTCAACCAGAAGGGCGGCGTGGGGAAGACCACGAGCACGGTCAACCTCGGCGCCGCGCTCGCGAGGTTCGGGCAGCGCGTCCTGCTGGTGGACCTCGACCCGCAGTCCAACCTCTCGCTCCATTTCGGCGTGGAGAGCGGCCCCGAGCAGCGCACCGTGCGCGACCTGCTGCTCGACCCGGAATGCGGCGTCCGCGACTGCGTGCAGTCGGCGCGCCCCGGGCTCGACTTCGTGCCGGCCGTGACGGAGCTCGCGCTGGTGGAGGGCCTGCTGGCGGGGCAGGAGGGCATGCAGTCGGTGCTGCGCTCCAAGCTCGAGCCGTCCTACGGCGACTACGACGTCGTGCTCCTCGACTGCCCGCCGAGCCTCGGCGTGCTGAGCGTCAACGCGCTCACCGTGGCGGACGAGGTCTTCGTCCCGATGCAGGCGCACTACCTTCCGCTGCGCGGGCTCGAGAAGCTGCTGCAGACCGTGCACCTGGTGTCGCAGTCGCTCAACCCGTCGATCCGCGTCAGCGGCATCCTGCTGTGCATGCACGACGGGTCATCGAGCCACGCGCGCGCGGTGATCTCCGAGATCGAGGAGCAGCTCGGCCGCTTCCGCGCCGCGGACGTGCCGTGGTCCGGCGCCCGCGTACTCCATCCGCCGGTCCGCAGGAACATCAAGCTCGCGGAGGCGCCGTCCTTCGGGCAGACCATCTTCGACTACGCGCCGCGGTGCCCGGGCGCCGACGACTACCGCGACATCGTGCGGTCGCTCCTCGAGTCGTGGGGCCTTCCGCACGGCGAGTTCGACTCGGGTCTGCGCCGGCGCGCGCGGAAGCCGCGCGCACCGGCGGCGGGAGCCGGACGCGCGAAGCAGACGAAGGCCGCGGCGCGCGAGCCGAGGCGTGCCAGGGCGAAGCGGGGTGCACCCGCGAAGGCGGATCGACCGGCGAAGGGGACCCGTGCCGCGAAGGGGACCCGTGCCGCGAAGGGGACCCGCTCCGCGACGGGGACCCGCTCCACGAAGACCGGTCGCGTTCCGGCGCCCGCGCGCTCCGCAAAGCCCGGACGAGCCGCGAAGCTGCCCCGTGCCGGCAAGCGCTCTCGCGCTACGAACGCCGCGCGCCCGGCGAAATCCGCGCGCTCGGTGAAGTCCGCGCGCTCGGTGAAGTCCGCGCGCTCGGTGAAGTCCGCGCGTCCGTCGAAATCCGCGCGCCCCGCGAAGCCCCGCGGCATCCGCTCGGGCGGCCTGAGCCTGTGACCGCCGAGGCGCCGCCCGCGGGCTCGCCCGCAGCCCGCAGCGCGCGCCACCGGGTGCTCGCGTTCCGCGCGGCGCTCGGGATCCTGCTCGTCGTCACGCTCTGGCCGCGGCTCGACCCGCCGTCGATCGTCGACTCGCCGATCGACAAGCTCGCGCACGCGGCCGGTTTCGGCATCGTGGCGGGGCTTGCCTTCCTTGCCCACCCGGCGGCGCGCATCCTTTCGCTCGCCGGTGCGCTGTTCCTGGTGTCGGCGGCGGACGAGGCCGCCCAGTCGATCCCCGGCATCGGACGCACCAGCGATTGGCTCGACCTCGCCGCGAACGGCATCGGCATCCTGCTGGCGGCCGCGCTCGCCGCCGCGCTCCGACCGACGCGCGGCACGGGCACGTCCGTCCTCCTGCGGAGCCGCCGTCGCGTCGCCGGGGACCTGCTCCTCGCGCGGCGGCTCAACTGGCTGCATCTCGCGACCGCCGCGGTGCTCGGGGCCGCCGCGGGCGCGCCGCTCGCGGTGTTCGTCGACTCCTGGTTCGTGCGCAAGGGCCCGCAGCCCTGGCAGTACGGCTTCGTCGGTGCATGCCTCGGTGCCGCGGTCGGCGTGCATGCGCTCTGGGAGGCGGGCGTTCGCTCGCGGCTCTCGCGCGCGGCGCGCGAGCGGCCGTGCCTCGCCTGCGGCACCGCGATGGCGGCCGACGCGCGGGAATGCCCCGCTTGCTCGCGGGGGCGCGTCCAGGCGGACTGGGCGCCCGTGCCCGACGTGCGCGGGCTGCAGGAGATCCGCGCGTGCCT
>JBILFU010000285.1:0-2969 GCA_044351405.1 Phycisphaerales bacterium | reverse complement strand
GCATGTTGCGCTCGGCCGCGGCGACGATGCGCTCCGGCGAGAACATCAGGCGGTCGCGGTGCACGAGCCGCTGGTGCGCGAGGGCGCACAGCGCGAGCACGAGCTCCGCTTCGTCGAGCGTGAGCCCTGCGTGGCGGTTGGCGAGCGCGATCGTCTCCGAGTCGATCCACTTGATGCGGACCAGGTCGTGCTCGACCTGCCTCCAGGCGGCGCCCGCGGTGTCGACCGCCTTGCCGTCCTGCGTCTGGATCACGAAGCCGAGCACCGAGACCGAGCCGTGCGGCGGGTCGGCGACCTGGTCGAGGTAGGCGCGCTGGATGCTGATCCCGCCGCGGCAGAGGACCTGCGCGACGCGCTCGAGCATGGTGCGGCAGCGCGCGTTCGAGAAGGCGATCGTGATGCGGGTGAGCTGGCCCTCGAGCTCGGGCTCGGTCTCCACCACGGTGCCCTCGGTGCCGCTGACGCGCGCGACGAGCCTGCGGTGCTTATTCAGGCGCTCGGGCGTGAGCGTGGTCACGTAGTCCGCCGCGCAGCCCGCGAAGTACGCGCGGATCGCCGCCTCGGTCCAGTCGGCGGCCTTGGTGCGCGCGAACTCGATGGTGGAGCGCAGCTTGTCGCCCTGGGCGGGGAGCGCCGCGTTGAACGGCTCGCGGTCGCCGAACTCGAAGCTGTCGAGGACCAGGACGCCGTCCTTCGAGCCGTGGATCTTGGCGGCACGGAGCGAGGGCGACATGGGGAGCCCGGCGACCACCTCGGCGAGCACGCCCGGCTTGTTGCCCTCGCGGATCATCGTCCAGCGCAGCCCGTCCTCGCTCCGGATGGTCAGGTGGAGCGGCTGGCCCGAGGCGCGCGCCGCGATGATCGCGCGCAGGTGGCTCGCCACCTCGTCGGCGGAGGTGTCCTCGAAGTACATGCGCGGCATCTGCGACACGAACCACGGGACGATCCGCTCCGCGGCCTGCCGGAAGCTCTCGCCGAGGTCGCTCGCGAGGACCCTGGGGTCCGGGGCGGCGGCGGCGGCGGGCGGGGCGGAGACCGCGGAATTCGCAGGGTGCATTCCGCGGGTGATACCACGGCCGGGGAAGGCGATTCAAGGCTGGGAAAGGCCGCGAAGGCGCCGGAATCGGCGAATTCGCGCGTGCCACGCATATCCTCCCCGGGTCCGGCCCCGCCATGCTGGTCTGCACCATCGGCAACTTCGACGGCGTCCACCTCGGCCATGCGGAGATCGTGGCGGCGGCGCGCGCCGCGGCGGGCCCGTCCGGACGGGTGGCGGCGGTGACCTTCGAGCCGCTGCCCGCGTCGGTGCTGCGCCCCGGGGGCGCCGCGGAGCGCCTGACCGACGCCGCGCACCGCCGGGAGCTCCTCCTGGCCGCCGGTTGCGACGAGGTCGCGGAACTCGACCCGCGCGACGGGCTGCTCGGCCAGTCGCCGGAGGAGTTCGTCCGGTCGCTGCGTGCCCGCGTCCCCTTCGACGCTGTCGCCGAGGGCGCGGACTTCCGCTTCGGCAAGGGGCGCGCGGGCGACCTCTCGACGCTCGCCCGGATCGGCGAGGCGGCCGGCTTCCGCGCGATCGAGGTCCCGGAGCGCCTCGAGCCGCTCGCCGACGGCCACCTGGTGCCGGCGCGCAGCACCGCCGTGCGATGGCTGCTCGCGGTCGGCCGCGTCGCGGACGCGGCGCGCCTCCTCGGCCGGCCCCACGCCCTGCGCGGCACGGTCGAACCCGGCGACCGGCGCGGCCGCACGCTCGGCTTCCCCACGGCGAACGTCCGGTCGGCGGGCATCGCGCTCCCGGCGGACGGCGTCTACGCGGGCACCGCCGTCGCCGACGGCCGCGAATGGCCCGCCGCGATCTCCGTCGGCACCAAGCCGACCTTCGGCGGGGCGGCGCGTGCGCTCGAGGTGCACCTTGCGGGGTTCGACGGACCCGTCGACCACTACGGATGGCCGATCGAGGTGCGCTTCGCGCGATGGCTGCGCGAGCAGTGGCGCTTCCCCGGTCCGGAGGCGCTCGTCGGGCAGCTCCGTGCCGACGTCGCGCGCGCGGCCGCGCTCGCGTAAGTTGCGCCGCGTGCCGTACGCCTCCACCGTGACCCACGCCGAGCTCGCCGCGCGCCTGCGCGCCGCGAAGCGCCCGTTCGTCACCACGCACTTCAAGCCGGACGGCGACGCGCTCGGCTCGGTCCTCGCGCTCGGGCGGGCCCTGCGCGCCGCGGGCGCCGCGGCCGATCTTGCCTTCGCGGGCCCGGTCGACCGATCGATCCTCGGGCTCGCGGCGCCCGGCGAGTACCGCCACGTGCCGCACGGCACGATCCTGCCCCAGGATGGCTGCGACCTCGCGGTCGTCCTCGACACCGGCGCCTGGAGCCAGCTCGAGCATTGCCGCGACTGGCTGCGCGCGAACGCGCCGCTCGTCGTCGGCGTCGACCACCACGCGCGCGGCGACGACGTCGCGCCGGCGCGGATCGTCGACTCCGCGTGCGCGAGCTGCACGCAGGCGCTCGTCCCGGTGCTGGAGGAGCTCGGCGCCGCGCTCGGGCCGGGCACGCGCCGCGCGCGGCACACCGTCGCGGAGGCGCTCTTCGCGGGGCTCGCCACCGACACCGGCTGGTTCCGCTTCAGCGGCGCGGACGACCGGGTCTTCGCGCTCGCCTCGCGGCTCCTCGCGCACGGCGTCGACAAGGACGCGCTCTTCCGGATGATCGAGCAGGGCGACGCGCCCGGGCGCCCGCTCCTCGCGGGGCGCGCGCTGGCCTCGCTCCGCTACTGCTGCGGCAACAGGGTCGCCGTGATGCGCCTCTCGCGCCGCGACTTCGAGGAGACCGGCACCCGCGTCGACGACCTCGCGGGCCTCGTCAACGAGCCGATGTCCGTGGCCGAGGTCGAGGTGAGCGTCCTCCTCGTCGAGGGCGAGGGCGGCGTGACCAAGGCGAGCTTCCGCAGCAAGCCGCCCGAGCGCGCGGGCGGGA
>JBILFU010000284.1:0-2970 GCA_044351405.1 Phycisphaerales bacterium | reverse complement strand
CACGCCGTACAGGCCGCCCACGAGCTCGCCGTCGCGCCAGGCCTCCACGGAGTGCGCGAACCCCATCGCGTGGAGTTCCCCGTAGACGCGGCGGATGTCCGGGCCGATCCAGTTGCGGTTGTCCGAGGCGCGGTCGCGGGCGCAGCCCTCGACCACCTGCGCGAAGGCCGTGTCCGTGCGGACCTCGAAGCGCCCGCTGCGCGACGTCCGCGCCAGGCTCCGCGCGACGCGGAAGCGGTGGTCGAGCGGGACCAGCGCCCGCGGGTCGCACGTGAACCACTCGACGCGGCCCGACTCCGGGTCGCACATGGGGAAGGCACCCCGCAGGTACCCGGTCAGCACGAGTTCGGGCGTGATGGGGCGGGACATGGGGTCAGGTGGCGGCGATCGGCCGGCTGACGGCGCGCACCTGCGCGAACTGCCGATGCCCGGCCTTGCCGCTGTGGAACCCGTAGCCGGAATGGCGCGCGCCCACCCACGGCGAGCCGCTCGCGCCGCCGCAGCCCTGGTTGATCCCGATCATCCCCGCGCTGAGCGCGCGGCCGACGCGCTCGGCGTGCGCACGCTCGCCGAAGACCGCGGCGCCGAGCCCGTACGGGGAGTCGTTCGCGAGCCGCACGGCCTCGTCGTCCGAGCCGAAGCCCATGATGCAGGCGACCGGGCCGAACGTCTCCTCGCGCATGATCTCCATGGAGTGGTCGAGGCCGGCGAGCACCGTGGGCGGCACGAAGTTCCCCGGCCCCGGGCCGCCGCCCGCGAGGACGCGCGCGCCCGCGGCCACCGCCTGCGCCACCTGGCGCTCGACCACCTGCTTCTGCCGCGCGTTCACCATCGGACCGACGTTCACGCCCGGCTCGCGGCCGTCGCCCTGCTTGAGCGCCCTGGTGCGCTCGAGGACGCGGTCCGTGAAGGCCTGCTCGACGTCGCGGTGGACGTAGATGCGCTCGGTGCTGACGCACACCTGCCCGGCGTTGCGGAAGCTGTTCCGCACGGCGAACGCGGCGGCCGCGTCGAGGTCGGCGTCGGCGAGCACCACCAGCGGGTCCTTGCCGCCGAGCTCGAGGATCACGCGCTTCAGCCCGGCCGCCGCGTCCTGCATGATGCGGATCCCGGT
The DNA here is from genome assembly GCA_044351405.1 of Phycisphaerales bacterium. Classification (GTDB taxonomy): domain Bacteria; phylum Planctomycetota; class Phycisphaerae; order Phycisphaerales; family SM1A02; genus UBA966. The sequence goes on along the minus strand of JBILFU010000284.1, from coordinate 1,856 downwards.
GGCGCGGCTCCCGGTGAAGACGATGAGGTCGACGTCGTCCTGCACGAGCGCGCGGCCGACGTCGCCCGCGCCGTGCACGACCTGGAGCACGCCCTCGGGCAGGTGCGTCGCGAGCGTGCGCGCCCAGCGATCGGCGCAGAGCGGCGTCTCCTCGCTCGGCTTGAGGATCACGGCGTTCCCGGCGACGAGCGCCGGCAGCACGCTCTGCATCGGCATCAGCACCGGGAAGTTCCACGGCGTGATCGCGGCGCAGACGCCGAGCGGGTCGAAGTGGAGCTCGGTGCGGGTGCGCTTGTCCTGGAGGGTCTCCGGCCGCAGCGCGTCGACGATCCCGTCGACCTCGTCGGCGATGCCCGCGGCGCAGTGGTTCGCCTCGCCCTTCCCCTCGGGAAGCGGCTTCCCCATCTCGAGCGTCGCGAGCTCGCCGATCGCGTCGGCGACCGCAACCAGGTCCGGGACGGCGCCCTTGACGGCCGCGGCGCGGGCATCGAGCCCGAGCGCCGCCCACGCGGGCTGCGCGGCGCGGGCCCGGCGGACGGCGTGTCCGATATCGGCGGGACTCGTGGCCTCCACGGAGCCCACGGGCTCCCCGGTGGCGGGATTGACGGATACCAGCGTGGGCATGGGTGCGAGGATAGGCCGCCGCGCTTCCCCGGAAGCGACCCTCCCGGTATCCTTTCCCGTCTCTCAACGATGGGCCGTCGGTGACTGGCATCTGCCAGGCGCCGCATGGAGCAGGTGAAGCGGCAAGACCGCCTGCCCCCGCCTCGAGAGTGCCGCGGCCAGGGCGATCCCGGTCCGCGAAAGACGGATGTCGGTCGGACCCCCTGGAGAAGCGCCCCGCGCAGCCACGAACCCCATACCATCGACGCAGCCGTTGGCCCGTGGTGTAACGGTAGCACAGCAGGTTTTGGTCCTGCTTGTCTAGGTTCGAATCCTAGCGGGCCAGTTCCACCCCCAAGGCGCGTCGATGGCTCCTCACCCGAGCCTCGCGATGAGCACCAGCACCAACCCCCGCTCCTACACGCGCAGCGCGATCGTCCTCGCCGCCGGCAAGGGCACGCGCATGAAGAGCGACCTGCCCAAGGTGATGCACCACGCCAACGGCAAGCCGATGGCGGAGTGGGTCGCCGACGCGGCGCGCGCGGTCGGATGCTCGCCGGTCGTGATGGTGATCGGCCACGGCGCCGACACGGTGCGCGCGCACTTCCAGGGCCAGCCCGACGTCGAGTTCGTGATGCAGATGCCGCAGCTCGGCACGGGCCACGCGGTCGACATGGCCCGGGAGCTCTACGCGCGCGGCGCGCTCGGCGACGAGGTGCTCGTCCTCTGCGGCGACGGCCCGCTCATCCGGCCGCACACGCTGCAGGTGCTCCTCGACACGCACCGCGAGAGCGGCGCCGCGGCGACGCTCGCCACCGCCGTCATCCCGGATCCCTCGGGCTACGGGCGCATCGAGCGCGACGAGCACGGCCGCTTCCGCCGCATCGTCGAGCAGAAGGACGCGACGCCCGCGCAGCTCGCCCTGCGCGAGATCAACCCGAGCTACTACTGCTTCCGCACCGCGGACCTCTTCGACGCGCTGAGGCGCGTCACGAACCAGAACGCGAGCGGCGAGTACTACGTCACCGACGTCTTCGAGCTCCTGCTCAGGGACGGCAAGCGCGTCAGCGTGGTCGACGCCGTGCCTGCCGAGGACGTCCTCAGCGTCAACACCCCGGAGCAGCTGGCCGAGGTCAGCCGCATCCTCTCGAGCCGTTCCGCACCCACCGCCGGAGCCCTGGCATGAGCACCCCCGACATCGACCACCTCAAGGTCTTCGCCGCGCGCAGCGGCATGGCGCTCGCGCAGCGCAT
>JBILFU010000283.1:0-2979 GCA_044351405.1 Phycisphaerales bacterium | reverse complement strand
TCGGAGCGGAGACTACGGCTGGCGGGCCGGAGCGTCGAACGCCCTCCTGCCGCGGGCGCTCCTCACCCCGTCATCCCCGGCACCACCATCGACCCGTCCGCGAACGTCCCCGACACGATGCGCACCCGCCGCTGCGCGTCGGACATGTTGAGGACGGCATCGCCCTTCGACGAGAGCAGCGCGATGCGCGTCGCGCCGCCCTCGTCGATGAGGCTGATCGCCGCGGCGGAGGTCGGCGCTTCGGCCGCCTTCCCGCCGGCGGCGCCCGCGGCCGCGTTCGCGTCGCCGGCCGCCGGGACCGGGACGCCCCCGGACGTCCCCATGGTGATCCTCGGCCGGCCGGCGGCGTCGACGCACGCCAGGTGGGATTCGCCGTCCTCGTTGGTGCCGATGGCGATGCGGGTTCGCCCGCGGGAGTCCGACGCGACGATCGCCGCGGTGCCGTCCGCGCGTGCCGCCACCGCCATGCGCCGCACCTGCCCGGAGTCGAGCGACTCGAGGAGCGCGTCTCCCGACGGGCTGACGCTCGCCACGATGCGCGCGGTGCCGTGCGCGTCCATGATCACGAGCCGCTGGCACCGGACGGTTCCGTCCGGCGACAGCATCGATTCGAGCCGCGCGATCCGCGCGGCGAGGTCAGGCGTGAGTTCGTTCTGCGGGTCCACGGGGTTCTCCGGGTGCGGCGGCCGCACCCACGGCGGGTGCGCGCTCCTCGACGGTGCACTCTCGCACACGACGGTGAAGCAACGGCTTCAGCCGACGCAATGCGACGGCTCCGGGACGTCGAAGTCGAAGCCCCTTCCGGTCCAGGTGGCGCCGGCCGCCCGGAAGTGCTCCCTGCCGCCCTGGCTGATGTTCTCCGACTTGACGACGGGCTCGATGATGTCGTCGATCCACACGCGGTCGCCCGGGCGCAGGTCGCCCGGGAGCATGTACGCGGCGACGGGATAGCCGTCGCTGCCCGCCCTGACGCCGTGGTTGTACGTCACCCAGCCGATCACCTGCTCCCAGTACTCGCCGTCCTCGAGGCGGTTCGGCGACCACCGCGCGTCGCCCTGCGGGACGATCTCGCCCGTCTCCCGGTGCTGCCAGACGGCGAAGCGCGAATGGGAGACCTCGGGCACCTGCACCACGAAGGGCCGCAGGCCCGTCACCGCGAGCCGGTTGATCTCCTCGAACCCGCGGGCAGTCGCGATCTTCCGGAGCGGGCACGCCTCCTCGAGCCGCGCCATCGCGCGCACCGAGTGACCCTCGATCGTGACGTTCGCCGCATCGAGCGGCAGGCGGACGCACTGCTCCTCGTCGTGCTGCCGCACCCGGCGGACGACTGCCTCGTCGGTCATGCCCTCGAGGTTGAGGACAGTCTTGCCGCAGCTGGTGCAGGCGCGCTCGCGGTCGCCGATTCCGATGGGCCGCATCTCGCCCCAGCGCTTGTCGAGTGGGCAGTGGAGCTTCTTGATGATCTCGCCGCGGTCGGTGGTCAGGATGCCTGTCTCGGGGTTGAATCGCATGTGGGGGGATGATGGCGCAGACGGCTGCAGCATCAACTTCACCCCCATGCCGCATCATTCCCGCGGCATGAACCCCACCGACCTCTCCACCTACCTCTCCGGCGTCCTCTCCCACGACCTCACGCTCAGCCTGATGATCTGGGGCCCGCCCGGGATCGGGAAGTCCTCGATCGTCGCGCAGGCGGCGGCGCAGGCGAAGGTCGAGTTCGTCGACGTGCGCCTCAGCCAGCTTGCGCCAACCGACCTGCGCGGCCTGCCCGTGCCGGAACGGCTCGAGCAGGGCGGGGGCGTGTCGCGGTGGTACCCGCCGGAGTTCCTGCCGCGCGGCGGGCGGGGCGTCCTCTTCCTGGACGAGCTCAACATGGCGCCGCCGTCCATGCAGGGCGTGGCGCAGCAGCTGATCCTCGACCGCCGCGTGGGGAGCTACGAGCTGCCGGAGGGCTGGTTCGTCTGGGCGGCGGGCAACCGCAAGGAGGACCGCGCGTCGGTGTTCGACATGCCGGCGCCGCTCGCCAACCGGTTCGTCCACCTCGAGGTCGGCGTCGACCTCGAGAGCTTCAAGACCTACGCCATCGCGCAGGGGATCTCGGAGCAGGTGCTCGCGTTCCTCTCGTTCCGCTCGGACCTGCTGCACCGGATCGACCCGGCGCGCCCGGCGTGGCCGTCGCCACGGTCGTGGTTCATGGCCGATGCCCTCATAAAGGCGGGGCTTGCGGCCGAAGGTGCCGTGGGCCCGGCCGCGTGGGCGGAGTACCGCGCGTACCTGCGCCTCTACGAGTCGCTCCCCGACATCGACGCCATCCTGCGTGGCCACGGAGGCCGGGTCGAAGCACCCACCGAGGCCTCCGTGCGCTACGCGACGGTCGTCGGCCTTGCGCTCCGCGCCCGAAGCGGCGAGGACGCGGTCAACGCCTTCCGCTGGGTGAACGGGCGCCTGAGCGTCGAGTGGACGCGCACGCTCATCCAGGACCTCCTGCGCTCCATGAACTCGAAGGGCCTGCAGGGCCCGCTCGCCAAGGCGCTGGTGGCGGAGCCCGACTTCAAGGCGTTCCTGAAGGACTACCGCGAGCTCCTGGTGACCGCATGACGGAGCTCGAGACGCGCATCCGCCGGCGCCTGCAGGCGAGCCAGCTGCGGCTCTCGGAGCATCACCCGTTCTTCGGGTCGCTCCTCCTGATGGCGCCGGTGGAGATCACCGAGCGGTTCCCCACCGCCGCCACGGACGGCGAGCGGCTCTACTTCAATCCGGCCTTCGTCGAGCCGCTCACCTCCGAGCAGCTCGACGGCCTGGTGGTGCACGAGCTCCTCCACTGCGCGTTCCTGCACGGCCTGCGCCGCGGAATGCGCGAGCCCATGCTCTGGAACATCGCCGCGGACATCCACGTCAACGCGCTGATCCGCGAGCTGCCGCACCTCGACCTCCCCGAGGGCGCCGCCGAGGACAAGCGGCTCGCCCCGCTCTGCGTGG
>JBILFU010000282.1:0-2999 GCA_044351405.1 Phycisphaerales bacterium | reverse complement strand
CACTGCGCGAGGTCGAGGGCCTTGCCCTGCGCGACGCCGACGCGGTCCGGGATGTCGACGAGGACGATGTCGCCGAGCTCCTTCGCGGCCGCCCAGTGGGCGCAGGTGGCTCCGACGTTTCCGGCTCCGATGATCGAGATCTTTGCGCGTCGCACTTCCGAGGTCTCCAGGTGGGATGCGGGGCTGGCCCGGCGGCCCTCGGCCGACGGGGGCGGAAATGATAGGGAGCGCGGCCTCCGGCATGCCGACGAGAGAGCGGATTCGGCCCGGCGCCCGGCGCCGAGACCGCGAAGACGCCCTAGCGGCCGCGGTGCCGAGGCGGCCGCGGCGCCAAAACGGCCGCGGCGCCCCGGGGATGCCGGGGCGCCGCGCCAATGGGCCAGAAAGGACTCGAACCTTCGACCTCACCCTTATCAGGGGTGTGCTCTAGCCAGCTGAGCTACTAGCCCGAACGGACCCGGAAGTATAGCGAGACGGGCGGGGCCCCCCGGCCCCGGCCCGGAGCCTGGGGCCGCTCGCGGCAAGGGTGCGAAAGCCGCTCCGCGCGGCCCCGGCCCGGATGGCCCGGGAATGGGGCTCTGCGCGCGACGGGCTCAGGGCCCGCCATCCTGCAGCCGCGCCACCATGCGATCGAGGTAGCGGAGCCGCACCAGCGCGTCGCCGGACTTCGCGCCGTCGAAGGGGGACGCGGCGAACGCCGCCGTGAGGTCCGCGACGCACTGCGCGCGCAGGGCGGCGACGCGGTCCGCGACGGCGCCCACCGGCGCCGCGGCCGGGTGCGCGACGGCCATATCGATCTCCTCGCGCAGTTCGAGCGTCTCCATGAGGAAGGCAGGCGAAGGCTGCCTCGCCCCGAACGCGGACGCGCCGAGGAGCGCGAGCAGCGCCTCCGCCCTGCCCACCTCGGTGAGCAGGCGCTGCTTCGCGGCGCCCGCCTCCGAGGAAAGGCGCACCAGGCGATCACGCTCAAAAGGATCGGTCGCCCGGTCCGGATGGAGACGGGCGACCGATCGTCGATGTGCTGCCGAGATCTCGGCGGGGGTGAGGTCGAAGCGGCGCGGGAGGCCCAGCGTGTCGAATGGATCGTCCATCGCTGGCGTCACGCGCCGCTCGGGATCACCACTCGCTGTCGCGGTCGCTGCGGCGATCGCCGCGTTCGCGGCGCGGGCCGCGGGAGAAGTCCCCGCCGCCGCCACCGCCGCCGTAGCCGCCGCGGCCACCGCCGCCGCCGCCGTAGCCGCCACCGCCGCCGCGGCCACCGCGGAAGCCGCCGCCACCGCCGCCCGCCGGGCGCTCGGCGCGCGGCTGCGCCTCGTTGACGACGAGGGCGCGACCCTCGAAATCCTTGCCGTTCAGCGCCGCGATGGCGTTGTTGCCGGCGTCCTTGTCGGCCATGGTCACGAAGCCGAAGCCGCGGGAGCGGCCGGTCTCGCGATCGGTGCCGATGAAGACGTCAAGGACCTCGCCGTGCGCGGCGAAGTGCTCCCGGAGCGCGTCCGGGGTGGTGCGAAAACTCAGATTGCCGACGTAGATGCGAAACATTCGTTCGTTGCTCCGAAACCGATCCGGCGCCCGAAGAGGCGGCGCCCAATGCCTGAAAACAACGAACGGTCCTGACATCCAGCCCGAGTTGCTTCGTCGGCAAGGATACCAACGAATTCCCGTTGCGCACCGGAGGATGCGAAACTTCGCGGCGCCTGGGAGGCGGCGCGGACGGAGCGCTCGCCCGCTCCCGCGCCGGAGGGCCGCATGTCGATGATTATCAGCGCGGCGCCGAAGCGATCACTCGGCCGGCGGCAACGGCTTCTTGATGGCTCGCGCCTTCGGGGGCGGCGGGTTGGGAGCGTCTGCGCCGCGGTCCGCGTCCGAGGGAGTCCGCGGCGGCGTCGATGCCGGAGGCGCTCCGAGGGGACGCGACGCCGACGGAGGACTGCCGAGGGGGCGCGATGCACCGCCCAAGGGCCTCGACCCCGCGCCGGGGCCGCCCGAACCGGCAGCCGGTGGGCGAACGCCTCCCCCGAGCGGACGTGACCCGGGAGCCGATCCGGTGCCGGGCGCGATCGGGCGCGAGGGACCGGTGGGCCGAGGAGGCATCCCCGCCCCGAGCGGGCGGGAACCGGGGCCGACGGAGGGCGACGAGGGTCGAGGACCAGCTGCGGATCCACGCGATGGCCCGCCTGCCCCTGGAGCGCCCGGTCCTCCCGGGCCCCTCCGCGGATTGCGGTTGGCCATCGAGCCGCCGCCCGAAGCGGAGGCACCGGGCCGTCCGAACGGCCGGCTGGCGCCGCCCGGGCGACTGCCGCCGACGCGCGGCCCGCCGGGGCGCTGGAAAGCCCTCGGCCCGAGCGGCGAGTTGCGCGGCGCGCGCTCGACCGGCTTGGTGCGCTTGCCCTTCTTCACGGCCTCGTTGATCTGTATCTCCTGGCCGTTGATCTTCTTCCCGGTGAGCGTCTCGATGGCCAGCTGTCCCTTCGCCGGATCGCGGAACAGCACGATCGCGAATCCGCGGGGCTTGCCCTCGTCGTCGAGCGCGACGATGATCTCGTCGACCGAATCGCCGAACGGCTCGAAGTACGGCTTCAGGGTGTCGACGGTCGTCCGCGCGTCGAGGTTCCCGACGTAGACCTTGAACATGGGCACGGGAGGATCCTGCTTTCGGGTGAAGGACTGAAGGTCGTAACGCGCATCAACGCGGCACAGCCGCGCCCCAGAAGACAAAACCTCGGCTCGAGGGACGACCGGCTTGATGCGGGCGTCCGAAGGGCTCCCTCATTTCACCACAAGGGCGTCTCCGCGGCAACCTCGAGGACAAAAAAGAGAGCCCCGCCAGGCGTACCTGGCGGGGCTCATGAAGCCGGCAGTGACCTACTTTCCCGCGGAGCAGTATCATCGGCGACAAGGGCTTAACTGCTGTGTTCGGGATGGGAACAGGTGTTTCCCCTTGTCTGTGTTCACCGGCAATTCCGTCGGCGGCCTTTCGGCCGCCGACGGCTTGTTTG
>JBILFU010000281.1:0-3032 GCA_044351405.1 Phycisphaerales bacterium | reverse complement strand
GAAGGCGCCATCACCGGTCCCGCGGCCGGAACCTCCGACTCCCAGCCCCGCCGCAAGGCGGGCGACTTCCGCCTGCCCAACGGGCGCAAGACGCGCGTCATCCTGGTCGACTGGGAGCTCCTGCAGCGCGGCGACCTCTCGCAGAACGTGATCATCCGCCCCGGCGACAAGATCCACGTGGAGAGCGACCTCGGCGTCGTGTACATCGACGGCGAGATCGCGCGCCCCGGCGTCTACAACCTGCCGCCGGTGGGCGAGCTCACGCTGAGCCGGCTGGTGTCCGCGGCGGGCGGCCTGGGCCAGATCGCCATCCCGCAGCGCGTGGACCTGATCCGCAAGACCGCCCCGGACCGCGAGGCCGCGATCCGCGTGAACCTCGCGGCCATCCGCAACCGCGCGGAGCCCGACATCGTCATGCGCGCCGACGACCACATCATCATCGGCACCAACTTCTTCGCGACGCCGCTGGCGGTCATCCGCAACGGCTTCCGGATGACCTACGGCTTCGGCTTCCTCATGGACCGGAACTTCGGAAACGACGTCTTCGGGCCGCCGCCGGTCAACTTCGTGGGCCAGTGATCGGGAAAATCGACGAACCCCGGCGCGCGCGGCGCGTAGTGCAGGGGACAGCGATCCCCGCCGCCCGGTTCGGAACGCGGATCCTCGGATGAAGGCAGACGCAGCCATTCCCTCCGGCGCGACCGCCCCCGCGATTCCCGCGGGGGGCGGGGGCGTTGCCGTGTCGCCGCGCACGGCGTGGATCGCGGGCGCGGCGTGGGCAGGCGTGTTCGTGCTGACGTTCTGGGACTTCTTCCGGGCGCAGTTCAGCATGGCCGTCACGCAGGTGCAGGACTGGGGCCACACGCTCATCATTCCCGTGATCTCCGGGTACTTCGTCTACCTGCGTCGCGAGGAGCTCTCGGCGCAGCCCTTCCGTCCCTCCTTCCTTGCGCTGGCGCTGGTGGTGACGGGCGTCGCCGCATACTCGGCGTCCGTGTTCGGGCCGCAGGCGCTGCAGCACCACAACATCCGCGGCGCGGGGACGGGCATCGCGCTCCTCGGCTGCCTGCTCACCGTGTTCGGCGTCCGGTCGCTCCGCTACCTCTGGTTCCCGTGGGCGTACTGGTGCGTGTTCGGCCAGTACATCTCCGACCGGTTCATCTCCATGGTCACCGAGCGGCTCCAGGACTGGAGCGCGATCGGGGCGCACCTGCTGCTCAACGTGCTCGGGCTGGACACCGACCGCGTCGGAAACGTGCTGACCGTGCACTTCGCCGACGGCTCGTCGCACCCGCTCAACGTCGCGGAGGCGTGCTCCGGCATGCGGACGCTCATGGCGTTCCTGGCCATCGGCGTGGCGATGGCCGCGCTCGGGCTCTCGCGCTGGTGGCAGCGCGCGCTGCTCGTGCTCGCGGGGATTCCCATCTCCATCTTCGTCAACATCCTGCGGGTCGCCTCGCTCGGACTTCTCTCCGTGGTCGACCCGAACTTCAGCACCGGCGAGTTCCACAGCATGGTGGGCCTGTTCTGGCTGGTGCCGGCGTTCCTGCTGTTCCTGGGCGCCATGTGGGTCATCCGCAACCTGGTGGTCGAAGAGCCGCAGGGGGTGGCGCCGTGATCCGCTTCCGCGGACCGGTCCTTGCCGCCTACCTGGCGCTGCTGGCGACGCTGCTCGCGGGCGGCGTGGGCATGCGCTACGCGATGGGGGCGCTCGACGTCTACCTGCGCAAGGAGCCCGTGCCGCTGCGGCGCGACCTCGGGGCGATCCCGTCCTCGCTCGGCCGCTGGCAGAAGGTCGGCGAGGACCAGGTGATGGACGCGGCGATGGTCGAGTCGCTGGGGACGGACAAGTACCTGACGCGCAGCTACGCCCTCGACGGCGACCCGTCCAACGGCGTGCTCATGCTCCACCTGGCCTACTACACGGGCATGATCGACACCGTGCCGCACATCCCCGAGCGGTGCTGGGGCGCCGGCGGGCTGGTGCAGCTGGGCGAGCCGCGCGTCGAGTCGCTCGCGCTCCCGATGCTGGCGCAGGTCCCGGCCGATGCGCCGACCAACCTGGCGACCGGCGACCGCTACCCGATGGCCTCGGTCGCCGATCCGGTGACGCGCATCGAGGAACGGGTGGCGCTGCCCGTGCGGGACGACCCGTCCGCCCCGGCCGACCGCCTGCGCATGACGGTCACCACCTTCCAGGACCGCCGCAACACCCGGATCGAGCAGCTCGGCGGCTACTTCTTCGTCGCGAACGGCCGCTGCACGCCCTCCACCCTCGGCGTGCGCGGGCTGGCGTTCGAGCGGTCGGACCGCTACGCGTACTTCTGCAAGGTCCAGCTCTCCGCCCGCTACCAGCTGGGCGACGTCCCGCCCGCGGATGCGTTCCGCGCGCAGTCCGAGGACTTCCTCTCGAACCTCCTGCCGCAGCTCATGCGGCTCCTCCCCGACTGGCCCGCCGTGGAGCGCCAGCAGGCGCCCTCCACCTGACCCGAAACGCAGCCCACCATGGCAACAAAGCTCAACCGCAAGTTCATCCTCGTCGTCGGCGGCTTCTCCGCGGCGGCGGTCCTGCTCCTCGTGGCCGTGTTCCTGGTGAATGCGCTCTACCTGAAGAACGCCGAGCGCCACATCGCCGCGGGCGACAGGCTGATGGCCGAGGGCAAGCTCCGCGAGGCCTACGCCATGTACGGCCGGGCGGTCAACAAGAAGCCCGAGGAGATCGCCTACGTCGCCAAGATGGAGGAGGCGCTCGGCAAGGTGGTGGCCGACACCCCCGCGCAGGCGGCCGAGGACTACCGCGGCCTGATGGGCCTGCGTCGCCAGCGCACGCGCGCGCAGCCCGGTGACCCCGCGCAGTGGCGGGTGCTCGTCGACGCGCTGGAGGCCGAGTCCGAGCTGTATTCGCGCGGCGAGGGCTGGCTCTCCATCGAGTCGGTCGGCAAGGAGATGAAGGACGTCATGCCCCCGGGCAGCGAGGGCATGCGCATGGCGGAGGAGACCGTCCTCTTCGCGCGCGCCCAGCGGGCCACCGT
>JBILFU010000280.1:0-3040 GCA_044351405.1 Phycisphaerales bacterium | reverse complement strand
GTCGGTGACCCGCGCGCCCAGCTCCGCCTGCGAGCGCCCGTCGTACGACGCGAAGCGGCCGTTCCAGGCGCGCTCGACGGGATCGATCGCCCAGCGCAGCCGCTCCGTCCAGCCGAGGCCCGCGCCCCGGACGGCCATGAGCTCCTCCGCGGGCGTCGCGTCGAAGGTCGCCCACTGCCACTCGCCCACCCGGACCTCCACCCACGCGTGCGCGCCGGACTCGCGGAAGACGTAGCGCTCCGCGGCGTCGTCGTACTCGCCCGTCATGAAGCCGGTGACGACGCGCGCCTCCACTCCCATGGAGAGGCACAGCGCCGCCAGCGCCGACGCGAAGTGCTCGCAGTGGCCGAAGCGGTAGCGCTCCAGGAAGAGCACGATCGGGTCGGCGTCTTCCTCGCGCAGGAAGCCGGAGAGGTCGGTCGTGTACCGGAACGACTCGCCCGAGAGGTGCTCGGCGAAGATCGCGGCCAGGCGCCGGTTGCGCGACCAGCGCAGCTCGGGGTCCGTGCGCGACTGCTCGTCGGTGGGAAGCTCCGCGGCACCCTGCGCGGCGACGATCGACTCGGCGATCGCGCGCACCCCGGACACCGGGAACGAGGGCTCCGCGGGCGGCATGCCCCCGGCCACGGCCTGCGCGATCCGCGGCGAGGGGAACGACTGCATGCGGACGCTGTAGGAGCGCGGCCACCCGAGGATCGCCGAGCCGCCCGCGAAGATCTCGCCCGAGCCGCGGTCGAAGCCGAAGGCGCGGGGCTCGTCGCTGGCCACCCCGAGCGGCAGCCACGCGCTGAAGACGCGCTCGGTCGCCAGCGAGCGGACCTCGGTCACCTGCGTCCACACGTTGCTCCGCTCCGCCGAGGCCTCGGGCGCGAACCACGCGAAGGCCCCGGGGCCCGGCGGCCGGAAGACCCTGGCGCCGGTGCCGCCGCTGGACTCGATCCAGCTGCCGGACTCGTGGACGTACCGGCGGAGCACGGCGCCCCGGAGCCGCAGCGGCCGCACCAGCTGGCCCGGCCTCCCCAGCGGGTCGAGGAGCTGCACGGTCATCGCGATGCGCGGCGAGAGCGAGATCCGCCCGGATCCCCACAGCCCGACGTCGCTCCGGAACCCGCTGGTGCGGGCCTGGCCCCGGCCCTCGCCCGGCGTGCCGAGCCGCGGGAAGAGGAGGAACACCGCGACGCTCGACGCCGCGCCCAGCACGACCGCCGCGAGCGCCAGCCGCCGCAGGTGCCGTGCCGACGCCGCGCCGGAACCCGGCGGCGTGGGCGGGGCCTGCGCGCCCTCCGGCGCCGCGGCGAGCGACTCGCGCGCGGCCGCCTCCTCGCATGCGTGCACCTGGTACAGCATGGCGCCCGGCACGATGGCCGCCGCGTAGGCGATGACCAGGAGCCCCGTGACGAGGTCGAGCGACGCGAGCGAGGCCGCCACCACCAGGACGATGGTGAGCGCGATCACCTGGCGCCAGTCCTGCGCCTCCTTCGGCGACCAGAGCTTCAGGAGGAGCGCCGCGAGGACCACCGTCCCCACCACCCCGGGCGCGCCCTCGGCGGAGATGCCCGAGGAGAACTCGAAGCCGCCCCAGCCGATCGCCCCCAGCACGCCGGCGCGGAGCCCCCACGGCGGGAGCCCGCTCCCGGGCGCGGCGTCCACGAACCGGATCGCGGCAAGCGCGGCCGCGGCCGCGAGCAGCACGAGGGGGCGGCCCTGGCTGGACGCGAAGGCGCAGATCGAGAGCACGACCAGCACGGACGCGGCGCGCCGGAACGCGGAGCGCGGACTCACGTGCGCACCTCCGCGCCGTCGCGGTCCGCGCGGAGCGCGTCCATCTGCGCGGCGTGCAGGTGGAGCGCGCCGGACCAGCCGTCCTCCGCGCCCCGCGCGTCCGGGTGCACGCCCACCTCCAGCGAGCGCTCGCGCGCGTGCCGCGGGGCGGGTCCGGCATCGCGCGGCGCATCCAGGTCGATCGCCGCCAAGGCGCAGAGCTGCAGTTCCAGGCGCCGGCGGGCTCCCGGCGCGGAGGCCCGGGACGCCCGCGGCCCGAGCACCTCGAGCACGGCCTCGAAGCCGTCGCGACGCGCGCCGGCGAGCAGGCTGGCCGCGAGCGAGATGGCCGCCTCCTCCAGTTCGCGCGCGGAGGGTCCGCCGGGCACGGTGCGCACCAGTTCCGTCGGCCGCCGGAGGTCGAGCACCACCCGCAGCCGCCGGGGCGCGTCGATCGACCGCTCGACGACGGCGAGCGGGCCGCCCGACGCGCTGCGCCGCCAGGCGACGTGGCGGAGCGAGTCTCCCGGCCGGTACTCGCGGATGCCCAGGAAGTCGCCGCCCGGGCCCGCGCGCAGCGTGGTCGACGTGCCGGACACCGCGCCGCCCGCGAGCGACTCCAGCGCGCCGCGCCGCAGCGGCACGGTGCGCGGCAGCACCAGGCACTCCGCCGCGCCCTCGAAGCGCACGCTCTTGCGCAGGAGCCCGAACGGGAACGTCGACTCGGCACGGAAGTCCCCGAAGCGCAGCGGCCCGCGGTGCGCCGGCCAGCGCACCGCCTCCGCGTGCACCGTCTCGCCGGGGCCGGCGTGCCGCACCAGCGCGCGCGGGCCGCCGGGCCCGTCGAGTTCGCGCAGGAACAGCGCGAAGATCGGCCACGCCCGGGAACGGTTGGTCACCGAGTAGCGCAGGACGAGCGGCTCGCCCGCACCGACCGTGCGCGGGACGGAGCGCACCGCGTCGAAGGACATGAGCGCCCAGCCGCTCACCACCCCCGAGAGCAGCACGCCCGACACCATGGCGGCGAACACCCAGACCAGAAGGTTGCCCGGCCGGTGCACCGCCGCCGCGCCCACCGCCACCACCATCGCCAGGTAGAGGAGGCCGGGCGGATGGACGTGGTACCTCCTTCGCACCGGCATCCGCTCCTTCAGGGCCTCGACTGCCCGATGCCGGGCTCCCACCGGCGCGCCTCGTCCATCAGCGACCGAACGCCCTCGGGCTCGCGGAAGGGCGCGCTGCGCCCGCGCTCCATCTCGACGAGCACCACGCGTCCCGA
>JBILFU010000279.1:0-3046 GCA_044351405.1 Phycisphaerales bacterium | reverse complement strand
AAGAGCGTCGGCTGCTCGATCAAGTGGAAGTGACGAAAACGCACACGGCCCCGTCGAAGGACGGGGCCGCGAGCGTTTCGAAGCGAGGCGGACGGGGGTCGAACCCGCAACCACCGGCGTGACAAGCCGGTACTCTAACCAATTGAGCTACCGCCCCTTCGGGCCCTTCCCGGGCCTTGCGGCGCCGGGCAGGACGGGAAATCATAGCGGGATCCGGGCAGGAATCAAGGCGTTCGCAAGCGCGCGAGGATGCGGCATTTGCGGGGCCTCCGCTCCCGCGGCGTCGGCGCGTCAGCCCTCGGCCCAGGACGGGCCGTGCCATGAGCTGACCTCGAGCGGGACGCGGAGGTCCATGGCGCCGGACATGGCCTCGGCGACGAACGCCCCAAGCGGCCCCATGTCCGCGGCCGGCGCCTCGAACACGAGCTCGTCGTGGATCTGGAGGAGCATGCGCGCCTTGGGGAACCGCGCCGGCAGGTCGCGGTGGATCCGGAGCATGGCGAGCTTGATCAGGTCGGCCGCGCTCCCCTGCACCACGGTGTTGATCGCGATCCGCTCACCGAGGGCGCGCTCGGCGGCGTTGCGGCTGTGCACCTGCGGCACCGCGCGGCGGCGGCCGAGGACGGTGGCCACGAACCCGTGGTCCCGGGCCTCCTGCACGCAGCGCTGCAGGAACGCGTCGATCCCGGAGAACCGGCGCCTGTAGTCGTCGATGATCTGGCGGGCGCGCTCGTTGCTCGTGCCCGCGCCGAGCCGTCGCGCGAGGCCGAACGGCGTGATGCCGTAGATGATGCCGAAGTTGACCATCTTGGCGGCGTTGCGCTGCTCGTCGGTCACCTCCTCCTGCGCCACGCCGTACACCTCGGCCGCGACGGCGCGGTGGATGTCGGCCCCGCTGCGGAAGGCCGCGATGAGCGCCGGGTCCTCGGAGAGGTGGGCGAGCACGCGGAGCTCGATCTGGGAATAGTCGGCCGAGAGGAGCTCGTTGCCCGGATCGGCGACGAACGCCCTGCGGATGTCGCGGCCGATCTCGGAGCGGATCGGGATGTTCTGGAGGTTCGGATCGCTCGAGCTCAGGCGGCCGGTCGCGGTCACGGCCTGGTGGAAGCTCGCGTGGATGCGGCCCGTGGCAGGTTCGATCGCCTCCCGCAGGGCGACGAGGTAGGTGCCCACCAGCTTCGTGAGCTGGCGGTACTCGAGGATCCGCGCGGGAATCTCCGTCTCCACGGACGGATCCTGCGCGAGCCTCTCGAGGACCTCGACGTCGGTCGATGCGCCGGTCTTGGTGCGCTTCACCACCTTGAGTCCGAGCCCCGGCGGGTCGTCCTTCGGGCCGTGGAAGAGGATCTCCGCGAGCTGCCTCGGGGAGTCGAGGTTGAAGGGCCGCGGCGCGGAGCGCTCGATCCGCTCCTTGAGATCCGCGATGCGCACCTCGAGCGCCGCGCGCTGGCGCTCGAGCTCGTCCGGGTCGACGCGGATGCCGTTCCACTCGAGCTCGGCGAGCACCGCGACGAGCGGCACCTCCACCGTGCGGTAGAGCTCGCCGAGCCCGGCCGCGTCCACCTGCGACTCGAGCGCCGCGGCCAGGCGAAGCGCGACGTCCGCGTCCTCCGCGGCGTAGGGCGCGGCGAGCGAGAGCGGTGCCTCGTCGAACCGGCGCTGATGGCGGCCGGAGCCGATCAGGTCGGTGATCGGGATGCAGCGGTGCCCCAGGACCGCCTCCGCGAGGGCGTCCATGCGGTGCGTGCTGCGCGTGGCGTCGACCACGTAGCTCGCGACCATGCTGTCGCCCGAGAGACCCCGGACGCGAACGCCGGCCGCGCGCAGGGCCACGAGGTCGAACTTGGCGTTGTGCGCGGTCTTGCGGACGCCGGGATCCTCCAAGAGCGGTCGGACCAGCCCGAGCACCGCGTCCTCGCCAAGGTGCGCGGCCGGCTCCGGCGAGCGGATCGGGACGTACGCCGCCTTCCCGGGCTCGTAGGCAAGGCTGATGCCGCACAGCTTGGCGGAGACCGGGCTGAGCGAAGTGGTCTCCGTGTCGAAGGCGAGCGTCGCGCCCGCGGCGCAGGCCGAGCGCGCCGCGGCGACGAACGCCTCGAGCGCCGGCACGTCCACGATCATCCGGTAGTCGCCGCGGGCGAAGGCCTGGGTCGCCGCACCGTCGGTCGCCGTCGACTCGAACGCAGACTCGGGCGGCGGGTTGAAGAGCCCGAACTCCTCGGGCGCGGCGGGCTTCGCGGCTGCGGGCGTCGCGGCGCGCGCGCCCGCGGGCCGCGCGCCGGCACCTGCGACGCCCGCGGGCCCCGCCCCACCCGTGCCGATCCCCAGCCACGACCGCATCTCCTGCGCGTGCCGGTTGAAGCCGAGCCGGTGCATCTCGGTGTCGAGGGCGGCGGCATCCGCGCGCCCCGGGTCGACGCGCGCCTCCTCGAGCACGAACGCGAACTCGCAGTCGTCCTTCAGGGCCACCAGGCGCTTCGAGAGCGGAAGCACGCCCCTCTGCGCCGCGATCGCCTCGCCGGTCTTGCCCTTCACCTTGTCGAGGTTCGCAAGCAGCGCGTCGAGCGTGCCGTGCTCGCCGATCAGCTTGGCGGCGGTCTTCGGGCCGATCCCGCGCACCCCGGGCACGTTGTCGGTCGGATCGCCCATCAGGGCGAGCATGTCGACCACCTGGTCGGGCCGCACGCCCTTGGACTCGAAGAGCTCCTCGACGCCGAGCATCCTGTCCGACTGCGGGTCGAAGAGGTGGACCTTCTCGTCGACGAGCTGCCCGAGGTCCTTGTCGCGGCTGACGATCCGCACCTCGAGGTCCGGATGCTCGCGCCGCATGCGCCGCACCACGGTGGCGATGGTGTCGTCGGCCTCGACGCCCTCGACCGCGAGCACCGGGATCCCCATCTGCCCGAGGAGCGACACGCACCGCTCGACCTGCGGGTCGAAGTCCTCGGGCGGCGGCTTGCGGTGCGCCTTGTACTCGGGATAGATCCGCGACCGGAAGGTGCCCTGGTCGCCCGAGGCGTCGATCACCACCGCGAGGTAGTCCAGG
>JBILFU010000278.1:0-3089 GCA_044351405.1 Phycisphaerales bacterium | reverse complement strand
CTCGGGCCGCGCCGCGCAGCCGCGCGACCCCGCGTTCGAGCGCCGCGTGCAGGAGCTCGGCGCCGAGTTCCTGGCGAAGGCCCGCTCCGCCGACGCCGGTGCCTTCTCCGGCAGCCTCGCGGTCTTCAAGGACAAGCTGATGGACTGGGCCATGCGGGACGAGGCGTTCCGCGTGCAGCTCTTCCGCTTCGTCGACTGCTTCCCGACGCTTCGCACCAGCGAGGCGATCTACGACCACCTCGCGGACTACCTGTCGCAGCCGGGCGTGAAGCCGCCGCCGGGGTTCGAGCTCGGCATGGCCGCGGGCGGGCTCGCCAAGGGCCTGATGGCGAAGACCATGGCCTCGCAGATCGAGGGCATGGCGTCCAAGTTCATCGCCGGCACCGACGCGGCCAGCGCCCTGCCCTCGCTCGAGCGCATGTGGAGGCAGGGGATGTGCTTCAGCGTCGACCTCCTGGGCGAGGCGTGCGTGAGCGACGAGGAGGCGCGGCTCTACCGCGAGAAGTACCTGGACCTCGTCGAGAACCTGCCGAAGCGCGTGGCGTCCTGGCCCGCGAAGCCGGTCCTCGAGAGCGACCACCTGGGTCCGGTCGCGCGCACCAACGTCAGCATCAAGATCAGCAGCCTGAGCGCGCGCGTCGACCCGATCGACACCGAGGGCTCGGTGCGCGCGCTGATGGCCGAGATCCGCCCGATCCTGGAGGCCGCCAAGCGCAACGGCGTGCTCGTGAACTTCGACATGGAGCAGTTCGCGCTGAAGGACCTCACGATCGAGCTCTTCAAGCGCTGCTGCGAGGCCATCGACTTCGAGGCCGGGCTCGCCATGCAGGCGTACCTACGCAGCGCGCCCGAGGACGCCCGCGGCGTGGTCGAGTGGGCCAAGCGCACGGGCCGCGTGGTGACCGTGCGGCTCGTGAAGGGCGCGTACTGGGACTACGAGACGATCCACGCCGAGCAGCAGGGATGGCCCGTTCCCGTGTGGAGCCGCAAGTGCGACACGGACGCGTGCTTCGAGCAGGTGGCGCAGTACCTGATCGAGCACACCCCGCGCAAGCGCGGCGAGGGCGGCGTGAAGCTCGCGCTCGGCTCGCACAACGCGCGGTCGATCGCGGCCGCGCTCGCGACGCTCGAGAAGTGCGGCCTGCCGAAGCAGGCGATCGAGCTGCAGATGCTGCACGGGATGGGCGACCAGCTCAAGGTGGCCGCCATGGGCATGGGCCTGCGCGTGCGCGAGTACGTGCCGGTCGGCGAGATGATCCCGGGCATGGCGTACCTGGTGCGCCGGCTGCTCGAGAACACGTCGAACGAGAGCTGGCTGAAGGCCGGGTTCCTCGACAACGCGGACACCTCGGCGCTGGTCGCGAGCCCGTTCCGCGAGCACGACTCCGACCCCGGCATCGAGCGCATCCGCATGGCGCCCGAGCGGCACGCGCTCTCGGCGGCGTCCGCGGAGGTGGGCGACGGACGGCCGTTCTTCACGGAACCGATGCGCAACTTCGCGCTCGCCCCCGTGCGCGAGGCGTTCCGCGCGGCGGTCGCCGCGGCGCGCGTCCCCGCGGTGGCGAACGACGCCACGGCGGCCGACGCGGAGCGCGCGGTCTGCATGGCGCAGCGGGCGTTCCCCGCGTGGCGCGACCGCGAAGCGTCCGAGCGCGCCGCGATCCTGGTGCGCGCGGCGGACCTGATGCGCGCGCGGCGCGACGAGCTCTCGGGCATCGTGATCCGCGAGAGCGGCAAGACCTGGCGCGAGGCGGACGCCGACGTCTGCGAGGCGATCGACTTCTGCGAGTACTACGCCCGCGAGAGCGTGCGGCTCTTCGCGCGCGAGCGGCTCGGGCGGTTCGTCGGCGAGCTCGACGAGCAGTGGTACCAGCCGCGCGGCGTCGCGGCCGTCATCAGCCCGTGGAACTTCCCGCTCGCCATCTGCTGCGGCATGGCCGCGGCGGCGCTCGTCACCGGCAACACCGCGGTCGTGAAGCCCGCCGAGCAGACCCCGGGCATCGCCAAGGTGCTCTGCGACGTCCTGTGGCAGGCCGGCGTGCCGCGCGACGTGCTCCACTTCCTGCCGGGCCCCGGCGAGACGGTGGGCGCCGCGCTCGTGCGCGACCCGCGCGTCGCGGTGATCGCCTTCACGGGAAGCAAGGCGGTCGGGCTCGACATCGTCAAGGCCGCGGGCCAGACGCCGGACGGGCAGGAGTTCGTCAAGAAGGTGGTCTGCGAGATGGGCGGCAAGAACGCGATCATCGTCGACGAGAGCGCGGACCTCGACGAGGCGGTGCTCGGCGTGCGGCAGAGCGCGTTCGGGTTCCAGGGGCAGAAGTGCTCCGCATGCAGCCGCGTGATCGTCCTGCAGGCCGCGCACGACCACTTCCTGCACCGGCTGGTGGAGGCGTCGCGCGCGCTGGTGGTCGGCGACCCGTGCGAGCCGGGCACCGACGTCGGGCCGGTGATCGACGCGGAGGCGGCGGCCAAGATCCGCTCGTACGCCGAGATCGGCGCGAAGGAAGGCAAGCTCGAGCTGTCGCTTCCGGTGCCCGCGGGCCTCGAGGCGAGGGTCGGCAAGCCGTACGTCGGCCCGACCATCGTCAGCGGGATCGGCCCGGATGCGCGGATCGCCAACGAGGAGGTCTTCGGGCCGGTGCTCGCGGTCATCAAGGCCCGCGACTTCGACGAGGCGCTCCGCATCGCCAACGCCCCGCAGTACAAGCTGACCGGCGGCATCTACAGCCGCAAGCCCGCGCACCTCGAGCGCGCCAAGCGCGAGTTCCGCGTCGGCAACCTGTACGTGAACCGCGGCATCACCGGCGCGCTGGTCGGGCGCCAGCCGTTCGGCGGCTTCGGCATGTCCGGCGTCGGCAGCAAGGCCGGCGGCCGCGACTACCTGCTCCAGTTCGTCGAGCCGCGCGCCTGCTGCGAGAACACCATGCGCCGCGGCTTCGCGCCCGGACTTTGACCGCACCCCGGCAAGTCCAAGCGCGCCCCCATCCGCACCCCGCGACACCCACCCAGAGCCCCGCGGACCGAGCGCCGCCTCACCGCGACACCCGCCCAGAGCCCCGCGGACCGAGGGCGGCCTCACCAAGCGAGTT
>JBILFU010000277.1:0-3112 GCA_044351405.1 Phycisphaerales bacterium | reverse complement strand
TGCTGGTGGTGCGGCACCGATCCCGTGTACGTCCGTTACCACGACGTCGAGTGGGGCGTCCCCGTCACGGGGGACCGCGCGCTCTTCGAGAAGCTGGTGCTCGACGGCTTCCAGGCCGGGCTCAGCTGGATCACGATCCTCCGCAAGCGCCCGGCGTTCAGGCGGGCGTTCGACGGCTTCGATCCGGCGCGCGTGGCGCGCTACGGCCCGCGCGACGTCGCACGACTGCTGCGCGACGAAGGCATCGTCCGCAGCCGCGCCAAGATCGAGGCCGCGATCGCCAACGCGCGCGCGTGGGAATCGCTGATGGACGTCGGCGGCCGCGGCGCGTTCCGGGACTTCCTCTGGCAGCACGTCGGCCACGGCACGAAGGTGAACCGGCTCCGCCGCCCGTCGGACATCCGCCCGACGAGCCGCGAGAGCGAGCGCATGGCGAAGTCGCTCAAGGCGGTCGGGTTCCGCTTCTGCGGGCCGACCATCTGCTACGCGTTCATGCAGGCGGTCGGCATGGTGAACGACCACCTCGTCGGCTGCCCGCGCCACGCGGCGTGCGAGCGGCTCGCGCGGGTGGCGCCGTGAGCGTGCCGGCGCGCCACGAGCTCAAGGTCGACGGCATGCGCTGCGCGGGCTGCGCCGCGGGCGTCACTCGGATCATCCGCGGGCAGCCCGGCGTGCGCGACGCGCAGGTCGATTACCTGCTCGGCCGCGCGGTCGTCGAGGGGGACGCGGGATGCGACCCGGCGGCGGTGGCGCGCGCTCTCTCGGAGGCCGGCTATCCGTCGCAGCCGGTGCCCGCGTCGGCCGCCGATCGCGTCCCGCACCGGGCAGCGGACATCGACGCCGCGAGTCGCCGCGAGCTGCGCGACCTCCGGCTGCGGCTCGTGGGCGCCGCGGCGCTGTGCATCGCGCTCGTGCTGGTGGCGATGCGGTCGCACCACCTCTGGGACCCGCACGCGCGCGAGGCCTTCCAGCTGGCGGCGCGCGACGCGGGCACCGGGGCGTGGCAGCAGGCCGGCGACTACCGGCTCTCCGCCGAGCGCTCGTGGTCGATCACGGTCCAGTTCCTGCTCGCGACGCCGATCGTGCTCGGCGCGGGCCTGCCCATCCTGCGGGCCGCGGTCCGGGCCGCGCGCCGCCGCACCGCCACGATGGACACGCTGCTCGCCCTCGGGATCGGCGCGGCCTACGGGTGGTCGACGTTCGTCTTCCTGGCCGGGTTCATCCCGCGGTCGGGCGCTTCGCTCCCGCCCGAGGTGCACTTCGAGGCAGCCGGGTTGATCGTCACGCTCGCCGTGCTCGGGCGCTGGCTCGAGACGCGCGCGACCATGCGCACGCGGGCCGCGGTGAGCGGGCTCGCCGAGCTGCAGCCGCCCGTCGCCCGCGTCCGGCGCGACGGCGTCGACCGGGACGTTCCGATCGCGGAGGTCCGCCGCGGCGACCTCGTGGTGGTCCGGCCCGGCATCCGCGTGCCGGTGGACGGCACCGTCGCGGAGGGCGCCTCGGAGGTCGACCAGTCGATGCTCACCGGCGAGAGCGTGCCGGTCGCCAAGCGCCCGGGCGACCGTGCGTTCGCTGGAACCATGAACGCCTCCGGCGCGCTCGTGTTGCGCGCGGAGCAGGTCGGTGCCGCGACGCTCCTCGGACGCATCGCGCGCATGGTGGAGGACGCGCAGTCGAGCCGCGCGCCGATCGCCCGGCTTGCGGACCGCGTGAGCGCGTGGTTCACGGCCGCGGTGCTCGCGGTGGCAGCGGTGACCTTCGTCGCATGGGCCGTGGCCGACAGGCCGGACATGGCGCTGACCTGCACGGTGGCGGTGCTCGTGATCGCCTGCCCGTGCGCGCTCGGGCTCGCCACCCCGACCGCGATCATGGTGGCGACCGGCGCCGCCGCGCGCCGCGGGATCCTCGTGAAGGGCGGCGCGGCGCTCGAGGCGCTCGCGCGCGTCGACGCCGCCGTGCTTGACAAGACCGGCACCGTGACCGCGGGCCGGCCGGAGGTCTCGGCCGTGCTGCCGGCCCCCGGATTCGACGAGCGCTCGCTCCTCGCGGCCGCCGCCGCTGCCGAGCGCGCGAGCGAGCATCCCCTCGGCGAGGCGATCGTGCGCGCCGCGGCCGCTCGCGGCGTCCCGGCCGCGATGGCCCTCAACTTCCGCGCGACGGTCGGCGCCGGCGTCTCCGCAATCGTCGATCGCCGCACGGTGCGGGTCGGCACGCCGGAATTCGCCTGCGGCGACGCGGTGCCGGCCGAGGTGTCCGCCGCGGTCGACCGCGAGCGCGACGCGGGCCGGACTGCCGTCGTGGTCTCCGCCGACGACGCGGCGCTCGGCACGATCGCGGTCGCGGACGCCGTCCTGCCGGACGCACGCGAGGCCGTCGCGCGGCTGCGCAGCCTGGGAATCGCGGTCTCGATGGCATCCGGCGACGACCCGCGCGTGGCAAGGCGCATCGCGGCGGAGGCCGGGATCGACGACGTCCACGCCGGCCTCCTGCCCGAAGGCAAGGCGCGCGCGGTCTCGGACCTGCGTGCGCGCGGCGGGCGCGTCGCGATGGTCGGCGACGGCGTGAACGACGCGCCCGCGCTCGCGACCGCGGACGTCGGCATCGCGATCGGCTCCGGCGCGGACATCGCGGCGGATGCCGCGGACATCGTGCTGATGCGCCCCGGGATCTCGGGCGTCGCCGACGCGGTCGCGATCGCCCGCTCCACGCTTCGCACGATCCGCCAGAACCTGTGGTGGGCGTTCGGCTACAACGCCGTCGGCATCCCGCTGGCGGCCGGGGCGCTGTGGCCGGTCGCGCAGTGGGTACCGGGACCGATGTTCGCGGCGGTGGCGATGAGCGTCTCCAGCGTGGCCGTCGTGGCGAACAGCCTGCGGCTGCGGGGGCGCGCACGATGACGGGCGCGGCGGCGAGCGGGTGAAGCGACGCTCCCGCCCCCCGTGAGGGGAGCGGGAGCGGAAGGTCTCGCGAGCGATCGATGCGCCGGTCGATCAGCGCCGACGGCGCGCACCGACGAGCCCGGCCACGCCGAGGAGCGCGACGGCGCCCGGCGCCG
The DNA here is from genome assembly GCA_044351405.1 of Phycisphaerales bacterium. Taxonomy (GTDB): domain Bacteria; phylum Planctomycetota; class Phycisphaerae; order Phycisphaerales; family SM1A02; genus UBA966. The sequence goes on along the minus strand of JBILFU010000277.1, from coordinate 57 downwards.
GGACGGTCGACATCTGGTAGACCGCGCTCGAGGCAGTCGAGGCGCCGGAGAAGGTGA
>JBILFU010000276.1:0-3114 GCA_044351405.1 Phycisphaerales bacterium | reverse complement strand
CCATCACCACCGCCATCGGCACCCTCAAGGGCCCGCTCCACGGCGGCGCCAACGAGGAGGTGATGCACATGCTCAACGAGATCGGCACGATGGAGAACGTCGAGCCCTACATCAAGGGCCGCCTCGCGCGCAAGGACCGCATCATGGGCTTCGGCCACCGCGTCTACAAGGCCTACGACCCGCGCGCGGGCTACCTGAAGACGTTCGCCAAGCAGATCGCGACCGACACCGGGAACCTCGGCCTCTACGAGATGTCGATGCGGATCGAGGAGATCATGAAGGCCGAGGTCGCCGCGAAGGGCATCTACCCGAACGTCGACTTCTACAGCGCCACCACGTACCACTCGATCGGCATCGACCTCGACCTCTTCACCTGCATGTTCGCCTTCAGCCGCATCAGCGGGTGGACGGCGCACTGCATGGAGCAGCTCTCGGCGAACCGGCTGATCCGGCCGATGGCCGAGTACACGGGCCCGCACGGGCTCGAGTACGTGCCGATCGGCCGTCGCTGAGGCCGGCGCGTCAGAACCGGACCAGCTCGCCGTCGGTGAGCAGCCGGATCCCCGTGGAGGCCGGGTCGAAGTCGTCCGGCATGTGGATGAGCGCCATCTTCGCGCGCAGCGGCCCGGGCAGGGCGTTCAGGTAGTCCACCGGCGTGTGAGCGGGCGGCGGGCTCGTCTCGTGGACGATGAAGTCCGCCTCCGACAGCCACTCCACGTGGCCGGGCTCCCACGTGGTGTCGCCGCTCCAGCCGAGCGTCCGGGTGCCGTCGGAGACGAGGAAGCCGCAGCTCGGAACGGTGTGCCGCCCCATGCGGTGGCGCACCTGGAGGCCCGCGACGTCGGCGGCCGCGGACTTGGGGAGGACGCGCAGCTCGAAGTAGTCCGCGAGCGTGGCCGTGCCGCCCTGGTCCATGGCCGGTGCAAGCCGCTGCCAGAGGCGGTCCGCCGCATGGCTGGTCGTGTGCAGCCGGGGCAGGGGCCTGCCGGAGCCGCGCCACTCAAGCCAGCGCGCGAAGCCGAGCGACTCCAGCCCGTTGCAGTGGTCGCCGTGCAGGTGCGTCAGGAGGATGTCGTCGATGGTCCCGGCATCCATGCGCACCCCCGACCGCTCCGACGCGTGGCGGAGCGCGCGGTGGATCGAGTCGGGCGCGTCGAGCAGGACCTGGCCCCTCGGCCCGAGGATCACCGCCGACGACCCGAACCGCGTCGCCGAGAATGCGTCTCCCGTTCCGAGGATCACCAGCTCCATGCGCACGGAGCGTACCCGTCCCGCGACGCGCGGCGGCGTCGCGGGGACGCCCGGTACGCTCCGGCCATGGAGCGGCGGTACAGCCCCTGCCTCCCGCGCGTCCCGTGGATCGCGGCGGCGTGCGCGCTCGCGGCGATCGCCGCGGTCCGCGGTGCCGCGGCTCAGACGCCGGGCCAGCTGGCCAACGCGCTCCGACCGGCCACGGATCCCGCGCAGGAGCTGCAGACGCTCCTCAACGTGCAGGACGCGGAGTTCCGCCGGGCGTACTTCGGCAACACGCCCATCGCCGAGCGGGTGCTCCTCGACTACGGCGGCTTCTTCCGCTACGGGTTCAACTCGATCGACGACTCGACGAGCCAGGCCCAGTACCTCAACACCTACGACGCGCGCTTCTACGGCCGGGTGGAGCTCGACGGGTTCGCGCGCTTCTTCGGCCGCCTGCGCGTCCAGTACAACGACTGGAACACGATCGGCGACTTCGCCCCGTCCGACCAGGGCTGGCAGGTGCCGATCGGCGAGCTCTACTGGGCCGAGCTCGACTTCGGCAACTGGATGGCCGCGCAGGACGGCGCCGCGCGGTCTTGGAGCGCCAAGGCGCGCATCGGCCGGCAGTTCATCAACTGGGCGAACGGCCTCTCGCTCGCCACCTACATGTACGCGGCCACCGCGGACGCGCAGGCGGACATCTGGGGACTGAGCGGGATGGTGGGCACCACCGCGGGCCACGACACCATCGACTGGGACACGTCCCGCCCGGGCTACAGCACCGACACCGACCGCCTGTACCTCGGCGGCAAGGTCGAGGCCCGCCTGGGGGCGCACGTCCCGTTCCTGTACGCGCTCGCCCAGTGGGACCAGAACGCCGGCCAGACCGCGATGCTCCCCGCCGGGGTGCCCGTCGCGTTCCAGGTGGACACGCAGTTCGACTACGACAGCCAGTACTGGGGCGGCGGCGTGAACGGCACCCTGGGCGGGAACTTCGTGTACCGGCTGGAGTTCGCCGTGGAGACCGGAACCACGCTGTCGGATCCCATCAAGCACGACTCCAGCCTTCCGCCCGACCAGCTCGGCCGGCCCCAGGAGACGGTGCCGATCCTGGCCGGCGCGGTGCTCGCGGGCGCCTCCTGGCTGCTGCGCGACGAGAGCGACGCCCGCGTCGACTTCCAGTTCCTCTCGGGGAGCGGGTCGAACCAGCGCCTCGACTCCGGCAATACCTACGGGGGCGTGAACCCGGGCGTGACCGACCATGCGTTCAACTCGCTCGGTTACGTCAACACCGGCCTCGTCTTCGCGCCCGAGGCCTCGAACCTGGCGATCCCGTCGCTCGCGTTCTCGTTCAGTCCCTTCAAGGGCAACGAGTTCTTCGGCGACACGCGCTTCAGCGTCAATGCCTTCCTCTACGCGCGCCTCGACCCGGAGGCGCCGATCTCCGTGCCGGTGAACTTCGGCGGCTCGTCCCTCGTGGGGAGCGAGTACGACTTCAACGTGGACTGGCGAATCCTGAGCGACCTGAACATGAGCTTCCGCTACGGCATCTTCGTGCCGAACAGCCCGCTGTTCTCCGAAGTCGAGAGCGAGCCCCGCCAGTTCCTGTACGTGGGGGCCACCTATGCGTTCTGAGCCTCGCCGCCGGCTTCCCGGCCGCGCCGCCGCGCGCGCCTCGCTCGCCGCGGCGCTCGCGGCGCTCCTGCTCGCGGCGTGCGAGCGTTCGCGCGTCGAGGAGTCCGCGGTGGAGAAGTTCCCCCGAGGCACGCAGGAGCTCGACTTCCTGGACACGCTCTCCAGGCAGGTGGTGGTCACCAACGGCGATGCGCTGCACGGGCTCATCGGCTTCGCCGACGGCGCGGACCTCTCGACGACCTA
>JBILFU010000275.1:0-3119 GCA_044351405.1 Phycisphaerales bacterium | reverse complement strand
CCGCCCTTGCCGTGTCCGCGTGCGCGCTGCTGGGAGCGCCCGCCGTCGCCCAGGGGATCCAGGGCGGACCGGTGGCGGGCCAGTCGAACAGCTTCCAGGTCGGGTTCGACGGTGCCATCATGGCCATGGGCGGCCAGCCCATCCTGGTGGACCGGCTCGCCATCGCGGGCATCGGTCGCGGCCAGCGCCACGTCTTCCGCGGGTTCCCGCTCTCCATGTTCGAGTCGGTGGACCTCGAGGTCGAGCGCATCGCGGCTCCCGGCGAGAACGTCCCGGCGGTGGTGATGCGCGGCGGGGCCGCGCGGCGCGTGACCGCCGCGCCGCTCGATGCGTTCGTGGGGTCGGTGGTCGGCGCCGAGGACTCCCGCGTCATCCTCACCCTCGGCGAGGCCGGCTTCTTCGGCTCCATCGAGATGGGCGACCGCAAGTTCATGATCACCTCGGGCGACCCGCGCAACCCGCACGGTCCCGCGGTGTTCGACATGGACAGCCCGCAGTTCCAGGCCATGCCCGTGAAGCCGTTCGCGTGCAACGCGCTACGTGCCCCCGGCGGGGCCGGCGGCGGCGCCCCCGGCGGAACCGGCGGGATGCCGGGGACGGCCGCCGCTCCTGCCACGTGCATCCAGGTGGAGCTGGCGCTCGACTCGGACAATGCCTTCCTCGAGCTCTTCCCCGACACGTCGGCCGCGCTCGCCTACATGCAGACGCTGGTGATCTACTCGTCCCAGATCTACCAGGAGGACCTCCAGTCGGGATTCGACATCTCCTTCTGGCGCATCTGGGAGGACCAGGATCCGTGGTCCGCCGCCAGCACCGCACAGCAGCTGTTCCAGTTCCGCGACTACTGGAAGGCGAACGAGACCGACGTGCACCGCGATCTCGCGCACCTCGTGTCCGGGCTCGGGCTCGGCGGCGGCGTGGCGTTCCTCGAGGCCCTCTGCACCGGCGACTTCGGCTACGGGGTCAGCGCCGACCTCGCGGGCTTCTTCCCCACCCCGCTCCAGGACCGCAACGGCAGCAACTGGGACATCATCGTCTTCTCGCACGAGATCGGCCACAACTTCGGTGCCGAGCACACGCACGACCTGATCCCGGCCCCCGACTGCTGCTTCGCGAGCGCCGACCCGGCGGTCGGTGACTGCCCGGAGCAGGACTGCACCAACGCCAACCGCGGCACCATCATGAGCTACTGCCACCTGTGCGCAGGCGGCGTCGGCAACATCACCCTGTCGTTCGCCCCGGGCAACAAGACGCAGATGGCCGCGTACCTGGACACCCGAAGCTGCCTCAGCACCGGCGATTGCCCGACCGACAGCTGCGTCCTCGCGGTCACCCCGTCGCAGTTCAGCATCGGCAAGGACGGCGGCTGCTTCTCGGTGAACGTCCTGCCCGACCCGGTGGCCAGCCCGGCCGACGCCGGGTGCCCGTGGACCATCAGCGGCCTGCCCGCATGGATCGTCCGCGCGGACGCGGACTGCAACGCGCTGCCGCCCTCCGCGGATCCCGCCGGCAACGAGGCGGGCGCCGTGTTCTTCAAGGTGAACAAGAACACCCCGGGAATCGAGCGGTCCGGCACCTTCACCGTCGGCGGCCAGTCCGTCTCGGTGCGCCAGCTCGGGGGCACCAACTGCGGCATCGTGCTCGCTGCCAACGCCCTGTCGGCGCGCGCCACCGCGGGAAGCGTGGTGCTGCCCAAGCTGCTCACCGCGGGCTGCTCGTGGACCGTGTCGTCCTCCGCTGCCTGGCTCTCGGCGAACCCCACGTCGGGCGCGGGGAGCGCCACCGCCCGCGACGTGACGGTGACGTTCCTGGCGAACACCGGCGCCGCGCAGCGCTCCGGGAAGCTCACCTTCCTCGCCGAGGGCGAGGCCCAGGGCATCGAGCTCACCGTGACCCAGGTGCCCGCCGCCCCGTGCGTCTACACGCTCTCGACCGCCGCGCTCAACGTGAGCCCCGAGGCCGGCACCCACGCGGTGACCGTCACCAGCACGGTCGTCGACTGCACCTGGACCGCGAGCACCGACTCGTCCTGGCTCTCGGTCGGCCCGACCAGCGGGTCCGGCACCCGCCAGCTCTTCATCGGCGTGCGCGAGAACCGCACCTCGGTCGCGCGCTCCGGCAAGGTCTACGTCGGCGGAGGCGTGATCACCGTCACGCAGGCGGCCGGCCCGGACTGCTCGCTCGGGGCGGTCACGCTCTCCTCGTCCTCGATCACGACCGAGTCGCCCGGCGGCTCCAAGGTGATCGCGGTCGAGCCCGCCGCCAGCTGGTGCAGCTGGACCGCGAGCTCGAACCGCAGCTGGCTCTCCGCGTCCCCCGCGTCGGGGACCGGTGACGGCGACGTCACGATCACGTGGCAGCCGAACACGTCATCGTCGTCCCGCTCGGGAACAGTGACCATCGGCAACAAGACCTACTCCGTGACCCAGCTCGGGGTCTCCGGATCGGCGCTCCTCTCCAGCTGGAAGGCCGTCGGCGGCATCAGCGCCGCCGGCAACTCCTCGCGGACGATGGTCGTGCCGCTCGAGGCAAAGTCCCTGCTGAGGGTTGCGTACAACGTCAATTTCCGCACCGTGGGAACGAGCCACCTCAGCGAGTTCATCCTGCGGGTGGAGATCCCCGGCTCGACGAGCAAGTTCATCTCGGTGCGCCCGTCGACGGCGACCAACTCCGGCGAGTGCGTCTGCACGGGCAGCTCGACGACGAACCTGTTCGCGGGCGCCCCCTTCGACATCCCGGCCGGCGTCCGCGAGCTCAAGGTGTTCTGCTACGAGACCGCCGACGACGGCGGCCCGTCGCAGCTCGACGCGTTCATGGCCTCGGGCACCATCACGCTCACCTTCGGCACCACCACGGGCTGCTCCTACTCGCTGAGCGAGGGCGAGGTGAACGTCCCCGCGGCTGCCGGAACGGGCACGGTGGTCGTCAACTCGTCGTCCTCGACCTGCGTGTGGAGCGCCTCGTCCAACCGGTCGTGGCTGACCGTCGACGCGGGCGGCTCGGGCACCCGGACCATCACCTACCGGTTCGAGCGCAATCCGTCCACCGCGGCCCGCACCGGCACCATCACGGTGGCCGGGCAGACGCTCACCGTGACGCAGCCGGGCACGCTCCCGTGG
>JBILFU010000274.1:0-3120 GCA_044351405.1 Phycisphaerales bacterium | reverse complement strand
CGCCTGCGGCGTCGACTCCGAGATCGGCATCCGCTCCGGTGCGCCGTACGTGGCGGCCGTGGAGGAGAACACGAGACGCGGGACCCCCGCCGCCCGCATCGCCTCCAGCAGGCTTGCCGTGCCTCCCACGCCGCAGCTCCAGTACATGGCCGGCTGCGCGACGGACTCCCCCACCAGCGTGTACGCCGCGAAGTGGAGGACGGCGTCCGGCCGTTCGTCCCGCACCAGGCCCGCCAGCCGTTCGCGGTCCCGCAGGTCCAGCTGCGCGAACGAGACCCTTCCGCCCGCCACCGAGCGCAGGCGCTCCACCGCGCCGAGGTGCCCCCGGGCGAGCGAGTCGACCACGGTGACGCGCTCGGCGCCCGCATCGAGCAGGTGACGGACCGTGTGCGAGCCGATGTAGCCGGCTCCGCCCGTGACGAGGTAGCGCATGACGGGAGATTATCAGCGACCTTTCGGTTCTCCCGGCCCGTTCGCTATGCTTTCCGCTCGTCAGCGGCGGCACCACGGACGGTGCCGGGCCCGGGCTCGGCCCGGGTGACCGTTGCTCGGATGCTCATGGACCTCGCCTCCCCCCCGACCCGTCCCGCCGCCCCGACCCAACCCGAGGATCGATCCTCGGGGGTTGCCGCGTCCGCCCTGCGCCTGGCCGGTACGGCGTCCCTCGGTTCGCTGCCCCCGGACGATCCCCGGCTCCTCGCCCTGCGCCGGGCCTGCGCGCTGCTCGAGGAACTGGAGGCCGAGCGCGCCGCCCTCGATCGCCGGCTGGCCGAGGCGCGCCGGATCGACCCCATGCGACAGGCGAGCGGGCGGACCTCGCTCGACCACGCCGCGGAGGAGACCCGCCGCCTCGTCCGCGAGCTCGACGAGGCGCTCTGCCGAGCCGCCGAGAGCGCCCGCGGCGCATCCGCCACCCACCCGAAGGACCCCCGATGACCGAAGCCCGCACCCAGGGGGCATCCATCGACCTGCGGTCCGTTCCCGCCGCCGAGCGCCAGGCCGCCTTCGATGCCGCCCTCGACTACCGCGGCGACGTGACGCTTTCCCTCGAGGACGGCTCGACGCTCGAGTGCTACGTCTTCGACCGCCGCGCGGACGCGTCGCCAGGAGGCGGCGTCGTGCGCGTGATGGCCACGGCCACCGGCGAGCGCCGCTCGATCCCGTACGCCGGCATCGCGCGGATCGAGTTCTCCGGCAAGGACACCGCGGCCGGCAAGACCTGGGAGAACTGGGTGCGCCGCTACGTTGAGAAGCGCCTCGCGGGCGAGCGCGCGAGCATCGAGTCCGACCCGATCGACTGACCTGTGCGCGCCCCGCGGCCGGCGCCGCGCGCCGGGCAGCCGTCAGGGCGACAGGTCGCGCCCGGTCTGCGGATCGACGATCTTCCAGCCGAACTGCCGGGCCATCCTGATCACCATGATCCACGCGATGTCATGGTCGGAAATGGTCAGGAGCATCTGCAGGACTGGGTCCTGCCCGGGCGGCAGGTGGAGCTCGAGCCCCGGGCCGTAGAGGGTGTCCTCGCCCTCGCGTTCCGGCGCCGTGTTCCAGGCCGACACCGCGGAAACCACGTCCGAGCGCCTCCCGAGCGCCGCCAACTGGCCATCCGGTGCCGGCTCGCGGCTCATGACGACGAACTGGCTCGAGGGCATTGCTGCGTCGGACGATAGCGGAATCCCGGCGGACCGTCAGGCCGCGCGTCGGTCGCGGTCGCGGATCCTGCGGGCGGAGTCCTCCTCGAGCGTCGCGATCGCGGCATCGTCCATCCAGGGCAACGAGCGGAGCTTCGCCCGGACGCGGTCCGGCATGCGCTGCCCCTCGCGTTCCCACCGCGGACGGCTCTTCCAGCGACGGTGGATCCACAGGTACTGGGACGGATCGAGCATCGCCGCGCGCTCCATGGCGTGGTTGTAGCGGGCCGTCACGTAGTGGACCGGGTCGTCCTGGTCGGCCCAGTCCCCGGGTCGGATCACGTCGGTGGTGTGCAGCCGGTAGCGCAGCCCGGCGCCGTCGCGCAGGGCGACGCCCACGACCACCGGGATGGAGTAGCGGATCGCGAGCAGCGCCACCGACTTGTAGGCGCTCGCCAGCTGCCCGAAGAAGGGCACGAACACGCCGTCCTCGCCCGCGTCCTGGTCGGCGATCAGCGCGATGCGGCCGCCGCGGTCGAGCACCGACTGCAGTTCCGGCGTGGCGCCGAACTTGGTGATGATCCGCATGCCGCGCGCCTCGCGCTTGCCGAGCGCCCAGCGCCACACGTACGGGTTGTCGAGCGGGCGCGCGAGCGCGTGCATGCGGAATCCCATCACCGTCGGGAAGAACCCCAGGAGCTCCCAGTTCCCCGCGTGCGGGGCCAGGAACACCGCCGGGCGCTCGCCCACCATGGCCTCGATCCCCTCCCGCGCGCCGGACAGGTCCAGGTGCCGGGGCCAGGACTCCTCGGTGAGGAGCCGGGGCAGCTGGAAGGCATCGACCATGTAGCTGCGGAACATGGAGCGCACGCTCTCGCGCGCGATCCGGTCCCGGGCGCGATCGTCGAGCGAGGGCAGGCCGGCGCGGAGGTTGGCGGTCGCGCGCGCGAGCCGCCGCGGGTTGAGCGCCATCCAGGCATCGGCCACGGCGGCGGCGGTGCGCAGGTTCTGTTCCGGCGGGAACGCCCCGAAGAGCCACTCGAACGCCCTGGCTCCCGCGTACTGCGCGAGCCACGCGGCGTGCGCGGCGGGACCGTCGGGGAGGTCCGGGGCCCTCGCCATGCCCGTCAGCGGCCCGCGTTGGTCAGCACCTGCATCCGGTTCCAGTTGAGGACCGGGATGCGTGCGCCCTGTGCGTCGCCGAAGAGCCGCTGGTAGTTCTCGTAGGCGGTCTTTTGCTCGAGGTAGGCGGCGTAGGCGCCCGAGTCCGCGTTCGAGCCGAGGTCCGCCGGCTGCTTGGGCCGCACGCCCATCACCACGAAGTCGAGGTCGCCGCGCAGCTCGTCGCCCTCCACCACCTCGCCGCCCCAGCGCTTGATGCTGGCGCGGACGAAGTCCGTCTCCGCCTCGGTGGCGCGCCCGTCCTCGTCGACGTCGAACTTGCCGTGGACGAGGAACCTGTAGCGCTGGTTCGGGCTGACGATCGCGT
>JBILFU010000273.1:0-3121 GCA_044351405.1 Phycisphaerales bacterium | reverse complement strand
CTGGCGGCGCTGCTGCGCGCCGGGCGCGTCCGCAAGGTGGTCTGCTCCTTCCCGAAGACGGCCGGCTCGACCGTCTTCCCCGACCTCTACCGCGCCGGAAAGGTCGAGCTCGAGCTCGTGCCGCAGGGGACGCTCGCCGAGCGCATCCGCGCGGGCGGAGCCGGAATCGCGGCCTTCTACACGCCCACCGCGGCAGGTACGCCGCTCGCCGACGGCAAGGAGGTGCGCGAGTTCGGCGGCCGCGAGCACGTCCTCGAGCACGGGCTGCGCGCGGACTTCACGCTCATCAAGGGCCGCACCGCCGACGTGCACGGCAACGTCACGTACCACCGCACCGCGCGCAACTTCGCGCCGATGATGGCGACCGCCGGCGCGGTGACGATCGTCCAGGCGGCCGAGGTGCTCGACGCGGGCGCGCTCGACGCGGAGGCCGTGGTGACCCCGGGCATCTTCGTCGACCGCGTGGTGCACGTCCCCGCGCCGCAGCTCGAGAGCGCGCTCAACGAGAGGGGAGCGAGCTACCCATGAGCGCCGCGCCCCGCGAAGGCAGGTCCGCGCCCGCCGCAGGCTGGTCCCGCGAGGGGATCGCCGAGCGCGTCGCGCAGGACATCCCCAACGGCTCGTACGTCAACCTCGGCATCGGCATCCCGGAGCTGGTGGCGCGCTACGTGCCGGCGGGCCGGACGCTCGTCTACCACACGGAGAACGGCCTCCTCGGCATGGGTCCCTCCCCCGCCGCGGGCGAGGGCGACCCCGAGCTCATCAACGCCGGCAAGCGCCGCGTCACCATGATGCCGGGCGCCGCGTTCTTCGACCAGGCCACGAGCTTCGCGATGATCCGCGGCGGGCACCTCGACCTGAGCGTGCTCGGCGCGCTGCAGGTGGCGGCCAACGGCGACCTCGCCAACTGGTCGACCGGCGCCGACGACGCGATCCCCGCGGTGGGCGGCGCGATGGACCTGGTGGCCGGCGTGAAGCGCGTCTTCGTGATGACCACGCACGTCACAAAGGAAGGCGAGCCGAAGCTCGTCGCGCGCTGCACCTACCCCTTGACGGGCCGCGGCGTGGTGACGCGCATCTACTCCGACCTCGCGGTGATCGACGTGACGCCGCAGGGCTTCCGGCTGGCGGAGCTCGCCCCGGGCGTGGACTTCGACTTCGTGCAGGAACGGACCGGCGCGCCGATCCTGCGGGACGACCGGCGCCGGACAGGACACTGACATGGCAGACCCCGCAGCGCACGCGCACGCCGCCCCCGCCGCAAGCCGCAGCGCAGAGCTCTTCGAGCGCGCCAAGAAGGTGATGCCGGGCGGCGTCAGCCGCAACACCGTCCTCTGGTCGTCGGTGCCGCCCTACGTGGCGCACGGCGAGGGCTGCCGCGTCACCGACATCGACGGCACGGTGCGCGTCGACTTCGCGAACAACGTCGCCTCGCTCATCCACGGCCACGCGTACCCGCCCGTCGTGCAGGCCGTCGCGGCGCAGCTCGCCAGGGGCACGGCGTTCATGATGGCCACCGAGCAGGAGGTGCAGCACGCCGAGCACATGTGCTCGCGCAGCGCGGGCTTCGACCGCATCCGCTTCGTGAACTCCGGCACCGAGGCCGTGATGGCCGCGCTCAAGGCGGCGCGCGCGTTCACGGGCCGCCCCAAGATCGCGAAGGTCGAGGGCGCGTACCACGGCGGCTACGACTACGTCGAGACCAGCCAGGGCTCGACCCCGAGGGACTGGGGCAGCGTCGACCACCCGAACCGCGTGCCGCTCGTCCACGGCTCGCCGCAGTCGGCGATGGAGGACGTCGTGGTGATCCCGTTCGACGACGTCGACCGGTCGATCGCGCTGCTCGACGAGCACCGCGCGGACCTCGCGTGCGTGCTGCTCGACCTGATGCCGCACCGCGTGGGGCTGAAGCCCGCGTCGAGGGCGTTCGTGCAGGCGATGCGCGAGTGGACGGCGCGGAACGGCGCGCTCCTCGTCCTGGACGAGGTGATCACCTTCCGCACCGAGTACGGCGGCGCGCAGCAGGGCTACGGCATCGACGGCGACCTCACCGCGCTCGGGAAGATGATCGGCGGCGGCTTCCCGGTGGGCGCGCTGGCCGGCCGCGCGGACGTCATGGAGGTCCTGAACCCCGGCGCGCCCAAGCTCCTCTTCCCGCTCTCCGGCACGTTCTCGGCGAACCCCGTCACCATGACCGCCGGGCGCGTCGCCATGGAGCACTTCGACCGCGCCGCCGTCGCGCGCCTCAACGCGCTCGGCGACCGCGCGCGCCACGGCATCGCCGAGGCGATCGGCCGCACCGGCGCCTGCGCGAGCGTCACCGGCGGCGGCTCGATGTTCCGCGTGCACATGAAGCGCGAGGTGCCCGCCAACTATCGCGAGGCCTTCGCCACGCCGGAGGAGGGCAAGCGCCTGAAGGCGATGCTCGAGCACCTCTTCGCCGAGGGCTTCCTGATGGTGGGAACGTGCACCGGCATGCTCTCCACGCCGATGACGGAGTCCGACATCGACGCGCTGGTGGCGGCGATGGAGCGCGGCTTCCGGAAGCTGGCGGCGGGCTGAGCGGCGCCCGGGGCCTATCGCGCCCCGTCACTCCCGCTCGAACGCCACCGCGAGCCCCTGCCCCACGCCAACGCAGAGCGACGCCAGCCCGCGCCGCGCGCCGCGGCGGACCATCTCGTGGACCAGGGTCACCGCGATCCGCGCGCCGCTCGCCCCCAGCGGGTGGCCGATCGCGATCGCGCCGCCGTTGACGTTGACGCGCGCCGGGTCGAGGCCCAGGCCGCGCACGCACGCGACGGCCTGCGCGGCAAACGCCTCGTTCAGCTCCACCAGGTCGAACGCCTCGGGCGCGACGCCGGTGCGCGCGGCCAGCCTGCGCACGGCCGGCACCGGGCCGATCCCCATGTGCGCCGGATCGACGCCCGCGGACGCGCCCGCTCCCACGAAGGCGATCGGCCGGAGCCCGAGCGCCTTCGCGCGCGACGCCTCCACCAGCACCAGCGCAGCCGCGCCGTCGTTGATGCCGGAGGAGTTTCCGGCGGTCACCGTGGCATCGGGTGCCTTCGAGAACGCGGGCTTCAGCGCGGCAAGCTTCTCCATCGTGGTATCGGGACGCGGG
>JBILFU010000272.1:0-3125 GCA_044351405.1 Phycisphaerales bacterium | reverse complement strand
AGCGCCGGGAAGATGGCCGTCGCGATGGCGACGCCGAACACGCCGAGCGGGAACTCGTAGAGCCGCTGCGCGTTGGTGAGGTGCGTCAGGCTGCCGACCGCCAGCGGGAACTCGACGCCCAGGATGGTCGGCCCAACGTTGGAGCGCCAGCCGGCCACCAGGCCGTCGATCGCCGTGTTCACCTGGAACACGCCGAGGCCCAGCAGCATGGGAAGCGCCTTCAGCACGGTCTCGCGCACGTGCGCGCCGTTGCCGCGAAGGTCCAGGTGGACGCGCACCTGGTGCCTGCGGAGCGCCCAGAGGTTCCACGCAAGCTGCAGCGCGCCCGCCACCAGCACGCTCCACGCGACGCCCTCGATGGCCTCGCGCCCCGGCGCCGCCGCGCCCAGGCCCAGCCGCTCGCGCCACGGGCTTCCCAGGAACGCCGCGCCCGCGATGCAGAGGTTCAGGATGATCGGGCTCGCGGCGCTCGGGCCGAACCTCCCGTGCGTCTGCAGCACCGCACCCACGAACGCCACCAGGCACACGAGCGGCATGTACGGCAGCATGACCATCAGCAGGCGGATCCCGAACGCGGCGTCCGGGTCGCGGTGCGGCAGGACGAGGAGCACCGCCTCGCCGACGATCGTCAGGCCGGAGAGCGCGATCCCGAGCATCGCCATCATGACGCCCGCGAAGGCGCGCGCCGCGGCCGGGTCGTCGCGGTCGAGCCGCGCGTACACCGGGAGGAACGACGCGGTGAGGGCCCCCTCGCCGAAGAGGCGCCGGAACAGGTTGGGGATCATGAACGCGAAGTTGAAGGCGTCGAGCGCGGCGCCCGCGCCGAACGCCCGCGCGAGCACGGCGTCGCGCACCAGCCCGGTGACGCGGCTCACCACCGTCAGCGCGGTGAAGGTGCGGGCGTGGCGCTCGAATCCTCGTCCCATCGGCGTCCGTGCGCCGGCGGGGCGGCGCGGCTACCTTGTATCGGCAACATGCGCATCGCCCCGCCAGCATTCGCGGCACTCGCGCTCGCCCTCGCCGCGTGCGGCTCGGATCCGGAGACGGTCCTGCAGAGCGACCTTCCGCAGGTGCCGGGCATGGCCCCGCGCGACACCGTGGGACTGCGCCAGGAGGGCGGACGGGTGACGGGCGGGCAGTTCGCGTACACGGGGAGCATCCCGTCGCTGGGGACGCGGACGCAGGAGACCATGGCCCGCTTCGCCGGCATGGGCTGGCAGCTCGCCTCCGAGACCGTGACCGGCTCGACCGCCGTGCTCGTCTACCGCAAGGACGTCCGGACGGCGCGCGTCGAGATCATCCGCAACGCGCTGCAGCCGCGGATGTCGACCGCCGTCACGGTGGTCGAGGCCGCGCCCGTCACGCCCTGAGCGCGCGCAGCACCGCCTCGGCGGCCAGGCGCCCGCTGCGCACGGCGCCGTCGATGGAGCCGTCGGTGAGGTGGTCGCCGGCCGCGAAGAGGCCGTCGTCGATCTCGTGCGAGGGACGCATGGCGAGGTCCGCCGGGTGCTGCCGCGGAAGCGCGCGCAGCACGCGGTCGGTGCGCAGCAGCCGCCACCCGGCCATCGCGCCGCGGCCGAACCAGCGCTCCATCTGCGTCACGGTGCGCGCCACCAGCGCGTTCATGCCGGTGGTCTCCCAGTCGATGCCGACCATGCTCAGCGACACGAGCGCCTGGCCCTGGGGCGCGTACTCCGGCGCAACGCTCGACATGCATGCCGCGTGGTTCACGGGCCCCTCGCCGGTACCGTCCAGGAAGAGGATCGGCTCGCGCAGCGGGGACGGCAGGCGCGCGAGGTCGCACGCCCAGTGGAACGTCTCGGTGGGGCACCAGCGTCGCGCGGGAATGCGCGGGTCGAGCGCGTGCGCCGCGCTCATGTCGGTGGCGACGACCACGGCATCGCAGCGCTCGGACGCGCCGCCCGCCAGGCGCACCTCCTGCGCCGCGCCGGCGCGGCGCACCGCGGCGACCGGCGTGCGGAGCCGGATCCGCCCGGCCGGCAGCGCGGCCGCCACCTGGCGCGGGATCTCCCCCATCCCCAGCGCGGGCACCGCCGCGTCGCCGCGCGCGAACGCGGAGAGCGTGAAGCGGAACTGGCTCTCGTCCGTGGAGAGCGAGCGGTCCAGGAACACGCCGCCGAAGAAGCTGCGGAAGAAGCCGTCCACCGCGGCGTCGGAGAGATCGAGCCTTCGCAGGAGGTCCTCGGTGCGGCCGAGCGACGCGGGCGGCTCGGTGACCGGCCGGCGCACCGCCTCGACGGCGACCGGGGCCATGCGCGCCAGGTCGACCGCGAGCGCGGGACGGCCCGCCAGCCCCGACACGGCGGCGACCGGGTGGCGCAGCGGGTTCATCACCGAGGCGAACCCGCGCCCGTCGAACACGCGCGCCCCGGAGCGGAAGGGCCGCAGCCGCAGCTGCGGGTACTCGAGCAGCTCGCCCGCGGCGCGGTAGGCGGTGAGGTAGACCTGGAATCCGCGGTCCAGGCGGAATCCCTCGACCGTGTCCGTGCGCACGCGGCCGCCGACGCCGTCGGAGGCCTCCAGGAGCGTCCAGTCGACGCCGCCGGCCTCGAGCGCATGCGCGCACGCGAGTCCCGCCATGCCCGCTCCGATGATCGCCACCTTCGCCATGGGGCGGAAATGCTACGCGCCGGGGGGCGCGCCCGGCCCGACGCGCACGAAGCCGCTGCCGCACTCGTGGCAGGTACCCACCGCGCTCGCGGGCGAGGTGGCGCGCAGGTCGTAGCCGCACGCGGTGCATCGCTCGCACCCGCGGTCCGCCGCCGCCGCCAGCCTCTCGCGGCTGGCGCCGAGGGCCCACGCGCCCAGGAGCCCCACCAGCGCCAGGTCGGCGAGCACCCTCGCATCGGGCGGCAGGCTGCGGAACCACTGATCGAACGTGCCGATCCATCCGACGCGCAGCCGAAGCCCCGCCACCAGCGCGATCGCGGCGACGCTCGTGACGACCAGTCCGGCGAGGGCCAGCGCCGCCGGCACCAGGCACGCGCGGATCTCCTGCAGCCCGCGCACGTCGGGCACGGGCGCCCAGTCCGCCTGGACGCGCCCCCGCGAGCAAGCGGGGCATTCCCGCGCGTCGGCCGCCATCGCGGTGCCGCAGGCGAGGC
>JBILFU010000271.1:0-3126 GCA_044351405.1 Phycisphaerales bacterium | reverse complement strand
CGACCCGCCTCGAGGGAGTCGACGGTCACGTCGTCCTGCAACGTCAGCCGGAAGAGCCTGCGGGCCGGCGCGGCGGCTGCGCCCCCTGCCGCCGCCGCGGCAGGCGCGGAGGCGCCGCGTGGCGCGCGCGGCGCGGGTGCGCCCGCGGCCGCCGGCGCGCCCGGCCCGGTCTTGGCAGGGGCGGGCGCCGCGGCCGGGGCGGACGACTTGGCCGGAGCCGGAGCCGGGGCCGGCGCCGCGCGGGCGGCCGTGCGCCGCCGCTCCGCCTGTGCCTCGACCGCGGCGCGCACGATGCGCACCGGCGCCGTCGCGCGGTCGACGACCAGCCGCTCGATGCTGCGGCCGTCCGCGGCGAGGTCCAGCGAGAGGCCCTCGCCCTCGAACGTGAGCACCTCGCCCGAGATGCGCACCTGCCGGTCGCAGCGGATCTCGCCGGACAGCGAGTCGAAGGTCGCCTCGGGACTCTCGATCACCACGTCCGGCGGATCGGACTTCAGGTCGACCGGGCGCTCCCCGACCGGGCGGTAGACGCGGATCACCACGTTCCCGACCAGCCGTCCGCTCTCCAGTTCCCGGCGCGGGATGCGCGCGACCATCTCGTCGCTGCGCATCGTGACGATGCGCCCGCCGTCGCCGTAGAGGACGGCGCGGGGCTCGGCCATGCTGAGCCGCTTGTCGGGGAGCGGGTCGATCCGGGTCGCCGTGTACTGCTGCTTCAGGTTTCCGTCCGCGCCCGCCACCTGCACCCACGCACCGGCCTGCAGACGGATCGACTCCTGCGAGCCGAACCGCGGACCGGTCCCCGTGCGCTCGCGGTCGTCGAGGGGCGCAGGCGTGACCAGCTCCTCCACCGGGCGCTCGCGGATGCGGGCCTGCCGCGCGGCCGCGGGCCGGCCCCGGTCCACCATCCATGCGACCAGGAGGAGCGCGAGCGAACCCGCGATCGCCGCCGACGTGACGACGTACGGCCGCCTGCGCCTGCGGGACCACCGCGTCTCAGAGGCTTCGGGGCCGGTCATGCCCGGCTCCCCCGGCGGCCGGCGTCTCGAACATGGCGAGGGCTTGGCTCCATCGATCCTGGGCCCGCAGAAGGTGCTCCACGACGTCCCGGACCGCTCCTCGGCCGCCTTCGGCAGCGGTCACGAAGGCCGCTGCGGCGCGAACCTCCTGCACCGCGTCGGCCACGGCCACAGGGTAGCCGCAGGCCCGCATGGCCGGGAGGTCGGGAAGGTCGTCGCCCACGAACGCGGCCGCGGAGGTCGGGACGCCGCAGGCCTCGGCGGCACGGCGCAGGTCGGCCGCCTTGTCCGTGCTCGAGGCATAGACGTGGTCGATGCGGAGTTCGCGCACGCGGGCCGCGAGCGCCTCGCCCAGGGGGCGCCCCGTGACGATCGCCACGGCGCCGCCGAGGCGCTGCCACAGCACGATGCCCAAGCCATCGCGCACGCTGAAGGACTTCGATTCCCGACCTTCCCCGTCGAACCGGACCGTCCCGTCGGTGAGGACCCCGTCGACGTCCAGGCAGAGCAGCCGCACCGCGGCGGCCGCTGCCGCGTGGCTCACTTGCCGGCGCCCTGCAGGGCCTTGAGCCGCCTGTGGAGCCGGCTCTTCTGGCGCGAGGCCGTGTTGCGGTGCATGGTGGAGGTGGCCGCGACCTTGTCGAGGACGGCGACGGTCTTGCGGTACTCGGCCTCGGCCGCCTTGGCGTCCTTCCCCTGCAGGGCGGCCAGGAAGGCCTTCACCTGCTCCTTGACCTTGCGCTTGCGCCAGTTGTTCAGGGCGTTGCGCTTGGCGTTCTGACGGACTCGCTTCTTGGCAGACTCGGTGTTCGGCACGCTGGTGTTCCTTCGCTGTCTCGGGGGAAGACGGGCAGTATGCCACGGCCGGGCGGAGGCCGCAAATCGACGGGCTGCCTGCCGATAAGCGCCCGCCGCGCCCGCCGACCGACGGCATCGACGGGGAAACCACCGAAACCACCCTGCCGTCGCCCGCGTACCCTGCACTTGACGGCGCGCTCCGGTTTCCGGACACTGACCGTCCGCATCGCGGCCGGCATGGTCCGGCTGGTCCGTCCACTCGGAGGTTTGCCCGTGAACAAGAGCTCGACCGGCCTCGTGGTCAGCCTCGTCGTCTTCGTGATCCTGACGGTCGGGCTCCTCGCCTCGACCATGTTCTTCTACGTGCAGGCCGAGTCCGCCCGCCAGGACGCGCGCAACGAGCAGAGCCAGCGCACCGCCGCCGCGGACAAGGCGCGCCGGGCCGAGGAGGCCTTCGGCGCGCTGACGCAGCTCGTGTCGGGCGACGCGGGTTCGGCCGCGGACAAGGAGGTCGTCAAGGCCATGGGCGAGCAGCTCAAGGTCGCCTCGGGCGGCAACCTCAAGTCCGAGCTGGAGACGCTCCGCGCCGGCAACGAGCGCCTGACGGCCGAGACGGCCGAGCTGCGCAAGCTGGCCGAGGACAGCAAGGCCGCGGCCGCGAAGGCGCGGGAGGACTCCTCGAAGGCCCGTGCGGAGGTCGACAAGGTGCGCGCCGACGTCGAGCGGGACGTGGCCGGCTACCGCGAGGCATCCGAGAAGGGCCGCACCGAGGTCGCGGCGACGGTCAACGCCATCAACAGGGTGCAGGACGACGCCGCGCAGCGGCACCAGACGGCGCTGCAGGAGATGCAGCGGCGCGTGGACGACGCCGACGCGTCCAAGCAGGACCTCGCCAAGCGCATCGAGTCGCTCCAGGAGGCGGTCGACAAGAACCGCGCGAAGCCGGAGAACCCCGCGGCGCTCGTGGACGGGCGCGTGATCGACGTGTCCGACGCCGACGGCCAGGTCTTCGTCTCCATCGGCTCCAAGCAGCGCGTGCAGCCGGGGATGACCTTCGACGTCTACGACTCGCCGACGTCGATCCAGGCGAACCCGACCACCGGGGACCTCGTCCCGGGCAAGGCTCGCATCCAGATCCTGAAGGTGGAGGCCGAGACCTCGACCGCGCGCGTGATCCCGCCCGACACGGCCGGCGGCGCAGCCCCCGCGCGCGTCGAGCGCCCGGTGCTCCGCGACGACGTGATCGCCAACGCGATCTTCAGCCCGAACCAGCGCTACAGGTTCCTCGTCCACGGCAAGTTCGACGTCG
>JBILFU010000270.1:0-3131 GCA_044351405.1 Phycisphaerales bacterium | reverse complement strand
GCCTCGACCACGGCCTCCTCGGCGGCATCCGCGGGCAGCGCGTCGTCGGCACCGTCCAGGAGCGCTTCGCGGATGTCCTGCGCGGAGGGCGTCCCGGCCGACAGCAGCGCGACCACCGCGAGCGAGCGGCCGGGCAGCGCCTCGCGGGCCGCACGGCAGGCCGCGGCCCGCTGCAGGCCGCAGGCGGGCGTCCCCAGCACCAGGATGTCCGGCGCCGACTCGTGCAGCACGCGCAGGCCGGTCTCCGCATCGGCCGCCGAGCGCAGCTCGAAGCGCGCGCGCCGCAGCGCAAGCGCCAGCCTGTCCCGCGTGGCGGGGTCGCGTTCGACGAGCAGCACGCGGGTCATGGGGCCATGCTACTTCGCCGACTGCAGCCAACCCCACGCGACGGGCCACGCCATCCATCCCGCGGCCAGCGGGAGGTACGCGGTCAGCGTCCAGCGGACCGCCTTGCCCGTCACGCGCAGGTTGAGGCTGGCGCCGGCCCAGCTGCCCAGGATCGCCGTGGGCACCAGGCACGCGGCGATCGCGAGCGTCGGCGCGAGTGCGGTGCCGCCCTCCGGCAGTTCGGCGCGCCACAGCGTGACGGCCTTGGTGACGGCGCCGACCGCGGTCAGCGGCACCATGGTGCAGACGCTCGTCACCACGGCGCGCTTGGTCTCCAGCCGGCCCCACGCCCGCATGAGCGGAATGCCGACGACGCCGCCGCCGATCCCGAGCAAGCCGCTCAGGAAACCCATGACCGCGCCGATGGCGGTGGCGACCGGCCCGCGGAGGTCTCGGCCGTGCTCGGTGCCGTCGGCCCGGCCGCGCGCCAGCTGGACGAATTCCCGCGCCGCCACGGCGAACAGGAAGAGGGCAAAGAGCAGCCGGAACTCCGGCGCGTCGATCACCAGGCTCGCCGCCACGCCCGCGAGCACCGCCGCGAGGGCCGGAGGCACCAGCCGGCGCGCGAGCGTCCAGTCCACGGAGCCCGCACGGCGGTAGCGCCGGTAGGCCGTGAGCGCGACGACGAAGTTCGCGATCATGGCGGCGCCCTGGAGCTGCTGCTTGTCCGGCGCCAGGAAGATCGTCGCCAGCGGGATGAACCCGATCGACCCGCCCACCCCGAGCAGGCCGCCGATCATGCCGCCGACGAACCCGAAGGCGAGGTACTCGGCGATGGCGGCGGCTTCCACGGGCCGGAGCCTAGCGAAATTCCGCGGCGGATCCGGCGCGCAAGCGCGGCGGTGCGAGGATGGCCCGCATGCTGGTCACCGTGCCGAGCTTCGTGCTGCAGGGAATCGACGCCGTCCGCTGCGACGTGGAGGTGTCGCTGCTGTCGCGCGGATTGCCGCGGATCGCCCTGGTCGGGCTTCCGGACCTCGCGGTGCGCGAGAGCGTGGAGCGCGTGCGCAGCGCCATGGAGGCGGGCGGTTTCGACCCACCGCGGCACCGGACCACCATCAGCCTGGCGCCCGCGGACCTGCGCAAGCAGGGCACGGCGTTCGACCTGCCGATCGCGGTGGCGCTGCTGCTGGCCGGGTGCGCGGAGGACGAGGGCACCCGCGGCGCGGCGGCCGCGCGCCGCGGGCAAGGCGCGGGCGCTCCCGAGCCTCCCGATCCCGGCGCCTGGATGGTCGCCGGGGAACTCGCCCTCGACGGCTCGCTGCGGCCCGTGCGCGGCGTGGTGGGCATGGCGCTCCTGGCGCGGCGGCTGGGGCTTCCCGGGATCGTGTTGCCCGCGGAAAACGCGGCGGAGGCCGCGGTGGTCGAGGGGATCGACGTGCGGGGCGCGCGCGGGCTCACCGAGGTGGTGTCGTTCTTCCGCGGCGCCGGGGACCTGGAGCGCGCGGGGGCGGTCGACGTCCGGGCGGCGGTGGCGGCGGCGGGGGTGGCGGTCGACTTCCGCGAGATCCGCGGCCAGGGTGCGGCCAAGCGGGCCCTTGCGATCGCCGCGGCGGGCGGGCACAACGCGCTCCTCATCGGACCGGCTGGCTGCGGCAAGACCATGATGGCGCGCGCCATTCCCGGCATCCTGCCGCCCCTGGAGCCCGACGAGGCGCTCGAGGTCACGCGGATCCGCAGCGCCACCGGCAGCGGCGGCGCGGGGCTGGTGACCGAGCGGCCCTTCCGCGCGCCGCACCACACGGCGAGCACCGTGGCCCTGGTGGGCGGCGGCGCGGCCGGTCTTCCGCGGCCGGGCGAGGTCACGCTTGCGCACCACGGCGTGCTGTTCCTCGACGAGCTCCCGGAGTTCGGCCGCAGCGCGCTGGAGGCGCTGCGCGAGCCGCTGGAGGACGGCTTCATCACGGTGGCGCGGGCGCACGGCGCCGCGCGGTTCCCCGCACGGAGCATCCTGGTGGCCGCCATGAACCCGACGGCGCGCGGCAACCGCCGCGACGGCACGCGCGGCGCCCGGGAGCAGGAGCGCTACATGGACCGCGTGAGCGGCCCGATCGTCGATCGGATCGACCTGCACGTCGAGGTGACGGCGGTGCCCTTCGAGCGGCTGGCGGGTGCGCCCGCCGGGGACCCGAGCGCGGTGGTACGGGACCGCGTCGTCGCGGCGCGGCAGCGGCAGCGCGAGCGGCAGGGCACGGTGCTGAACGCGCATCTCCGCGGGGCGCCGCTCGACGAGGCGTGCGCGCTCGACGCGGAGGCTCGGTCGCTGGTGGCGGAGGCGATCGGGCGGCTCGGGCTGAGCGCGCGGGCCTACGACAAGGTGCGCCGGATGGCGCGGACGATCGCGGACCTGGACGGGGTGCGCGCGGTGGGGGCGGTGCAGGTGGCGGAGGCGATCGGGTACCGCGTGCTGGATCGGTATGCGGGGTGAGGTGGGGGGCGGCTTGGGCGCCCCGCGGGCGGCGGCGGCGGCCTGGACGCCCCGCGGACCGAGGGCGGCCTGGACGCCCCGCGGACCGAGGGCGGCCTCAGTCGCTCAGACATGTTGCGCGGCGGTGGGAGGGGGTCGTGACGGCGGGCGCAGGGGCTTCGCGCAACAACTCGCTTGGTGAGGCCGCCCTCGGTCCGCGGGGCTCTGGGCGGGTGTCGCGGTGAGGCGGCGCTCGGTCCGCGGGGCTCTGGGCGGGTGTCGCGGTGAGGCGGCGCTCGGTCCGCGGGGCTCTGGGTGGGTGTCGCGGGGTGCGGAT
>JBILFU010000269.1:0-3145 GCA_044351405.1 Phycisphaerales bacterium | reverse complement strand
TCGCGCAGAAGGCGCGCGCCGTGGGCATGCACCTGGTTCTCGCCACGCAGCGCCCGCAGGCGAACGTGGTGACCGGCCTCATCAAGAGCAACATGCCCTGCCGCATCACCTTCCGCGTGGCGAGCGCGATGGACAGCCGCATCGTGCTCGACCAGAAGGGCGGCGAGCTGCTCCTGGGCCAGGGGGACATGCTGGTGCTCGAGAACGGCGCGAACACGCCCGACCGCGCCCAGGGCACCTTCGTCGACGGCGGCGAGACCGACCGCGTCACCTCGCACCTGCGCACCGTGGCGCAGCCCAACTTCGAGCGCACGCTGGTCGCCATCAAGGGACCGGGCGGCAGCTGCGAAGAGGGGGGCGAGGCCGGGGAGGCCGGCCTGGGCTCGGGCGAGCGCGACCCGCTCTTCGACAAGGCCGTCGAGATCATGATCGAGACCAACCGCGGCAGCGTGAGCATGCTGCAGCGCAAGATGTCGATCGGCTACGGCCGCGCCAGCCGGCTGGTGGACCAGATGGCCGAGGCGGGCATCCTGGGGCCGGCGCGCGGCGCCAGCCCGCGCGAGGTCCTCATCACCATGGCCGACTGGGACCGGATGAAGGAGCTGGAGTCCGACGGCGGCCGCGAGCTGAGCGACGGCGAGCGCCGCCTGGCAGCCGCGGTCGACCGGGAGAGCGACGCCTTCCAGGATTCCTTCCACGGCGAAGGCGACGAGGAGGAGTCGTGAGCGCGCACCCTGCCCTGCACCCCGATGCGATCCGCCGCGGCCTCGATGCCGCGATCGAGCAGGCCGAGAGGGGCTGGAGCGAGGGCGGCATCCCGATCGGCAGCGCGCTCCTCGACGCCGCCGGCAAGGTGGTCGCGGCCGGCCACAACATGCGCGTCCAGAGCGGCGATCCGACCGCGCACGCCGAGGTCAGCTGCGTGCGCAACGCCGGCCGGCGGCGCGACTGGCGCCAGCTCACGCTCGTGAGCACGCTGAGCCCCTGCCCGATGTGCTCGGGCACCGCGATCCTCTTCAAGATCCCGCGCGTCGTGATCGGCGAGCACCGCACGTTCATGGGCGCCGAGGGCTGGATGCGCGCCAACGGCATCGACCTCACGGTGGTCGACGACGCCCGCTGCGTGGCGCTCATGGAGCGGCTGCAGCGCGAGAAGCCCGACCTCTGGGCCGAGGACATCGGGGAGTAGCCGCGGCCCGCGGCTCCGCGGGGGCGCGCCGCGCCTGCCCGAGCAACCGGCATGCCCCGGCGCACGCGGAATTCCGCGTGCGCTTTCCTTCCCGATTCCTTGCCCGCCGCCGGGCCGCATCCGACCCTCTGGTCGTTCCGCCCACGGAGGCAACCATGAGCAGCATCCTGAACTTCTTCCGCAACCTCGCGCGCTCCTTCGGCTCCGGCCGCACACGCGGGGCCTCGACGGGGACGGGACTGCGTCCACGGCCGCTTCCGGCCGTCCTCCGTGTGCGGAACGGGAACGAAGGCTCCACCCGCGGAGGCCGGCGCTGAGCGTCGCCCGCGGGACGGAGGGAGGGCTTCACGGAGCCGGCGCGGCTGCCCGAGCGGTGTGGGCGGCCCGCCGGCGAGTCGTTCCGGGATCAGCGCGCGGACACGGTGAGCCGGAGCCCCTCCTGGAAGGGGACGATGACGCGGTACCCGAGGAGCTCGTCGGCCAGGCGGATGTCGGCCTCGCTGTCGCGCACGTCGCCCGCGCGCACCGGCCGGAACTCCGGGTCGGGCCTCACCCCGAGGATTCCGCCGAGCGCGGAGAGCAGCTCGAGCAGCGAGTAGCGCGTACCGCAGGCCACGTTCACCACCTCGCCCTGCAGCCTGCGCGGGCAGGCCGCGGCCAGCAGGTTGGCGTGCACGGCGTTGGCCACGTGCGTGAAGTCCCGCGACTGGCGGCCGTCGCCGTACACCACGGGGCGCGCGCCGGCCCGGAGCGCCTCCGCGAACATCGGCACCACCGCCGCGTACGGCGAGTCGTGCCGCTGGCGCGGACCGAAGATGTTGAAGTAGCGCAGGCTGACCGTCTCGATCCCGTAGGAGAGCGCCCAGGAGCGCATCAGGTGCTCGCCCGCGAGCTTGGTGAATGCGTAGGGCGAGAGCGGGTCCGGGCGGATGGACTCGTGCTTGGGAAGGGCGGGCGTGTCCCCGTACGCGCTGCTGGAGGCGGCGAAGACGACGCGACGCACGCCGGCGCGCCGGGCCGCCTCGAGCACCCGCAGCGTGCCGAGCACGTTGACGCGCTCGTACTCCTCGGGGATCTCGATGCTGCGCGGGACGCTTCCCATCGCCGCCAGGTGGAAGACGGTGTCGGCTCCCTCGCAGGCCCTGTCGAGCAGCGCATCGTCGAGGATGCTGCCGTGCAGGAACTCCGCGGCGCCGGCCGGGCCGTCGAGGTTCGACGGCCTGCCGTTGGAGAGGTCGTCGACGATCCGCACGCGGATGCCGCGCGACACCAGCGCATCGGCCAGGTGGCTGCCGATGAACCCCGCGCCCCCCGTGACGCATGCGGCCCGAAATTGGTCCGGGAGTGCCGGGACCAATTTACTTGAACGTCGCCTTGAAGGCCTTCAGGGCCGCGTTGAACTGCTCCTCGAGGCCCTTGAAGGACTTCTTCTCGACGAGCTGGTCGCGGACCGCCTTCGCGGGGCCCTGGAAGTGCTCGAGCATCGCCTTCTCGAAGGCGTTCACCTTCGTGAGCGCGACGTCGTCCAGGAAGCCCTTGGAAGCCGCGTAGATGGAGATGCACTGGTCGATGACGTTGAACGGCGTGAACTGGCCCTGCTTCAGCAGCTCGACCATGCGCGCGCCGCGGTCGAGCTGGCGCTGGCTGGCGGCGTCGAGCTCCGTGCCGAGCTGCGCGAACGCCTCCAGCTCGCGGTAGGCCGCGAGGTCGAGGCGCAGCGAGCCGGCGACCTCCTTCATCGCCTTGATCTGCGCGTTGCCGCCCACGCGGCTCACGGAGATGCCGACGTTGATGGCGGGGCGCACGCCGGCCGAGAAGAGCTCGGGCTGCAGGTAGATCTGGCCGTCGGTGATGGAGATGACGTTCGTCGGGATGTACGCCGACACGTCGCCTTCCTGCGTCTCGATGATCGGGAGCGCGGTCAGCGAGCCGCCGCCGTTCTCGTTCGAGAGCTTG
>JBILFU010000034.1:0-11599 GCA_044351405.1 Phycisphaerales bacterium | reverse complement strand
CGCGCTCGAGTTCCGCGGCGGCCTGCCGCGTCAGCTTGCCGACGCCGCACCGGTCCCGGGCGGGCTGCTCACCGTCCTCGACGGGGACCTCGCCTTCCGTGCCGCGCCCGGCTACGAGGTGCGCTGGCGCGTGCCCGTCGGCGCGCAGGGCTGCACGGTGGTCGCCACCGAGCCATCCATCGTGGTCGCGGCGGACGACGCGGACGCGGGCCCCCGGCTCGTGGCCATCGATCGCGACGGCCGCGTCCTGTGGAACGCGCCGCTCGGTGCGCCGCCCGCGCCCGACGCCCCCGCGGATGCTGATCCCGGCGCGCCGCGCATCCGGGCGGCATCGCCGGTGGTGCTGCCCGCGGGCCCGGCCATCGTCGCCATCGGCACCGACGGTTCGCTGTCGGCGTTCGACCGCTCCACGGGCGCGGAGCGCTGGCGCCGCCCGGCTCCGGTGCCGGGCTCCGCGACCATCGAGGCCTGGGCGCGCAACTCGCTCGCCGTGGCGATCGCGGAGGAGGTGGAGGCGGCGGGCGCCGTCGAGGTCCGCGTCACCGTGCTCGATCCCGCCGACGGCAGCACCGTGTCCGCCTGGACGGTGCCGTCGGCCACCGAGGCCTACTGGGTCCGGCTCTCGGAGGGCGGGCTTGCGGTCGTCGCCACCGATGCGGGCATCGAGTCGCGGCGCGCCGCCGGAGGCGACGACTCCGCGCCGTACTGGGCGCTCGGAGACGACGACGCGGTCGGCAGCCCGGAGGGATGGGTCGCGAACGGCGCGCTCGCGTTCGTCGACCGGGGCCGGAACCTCGCCGCGTTCGAGTGCTGGACCGGGCTGCGCCGCGCCGTGGCCGACGCGGAACGACCCGCGGAGGACCGTCCCATGCCGCGCGACTTCCGCGCGGGCCCCGGGTGGTCCGCGGTGCTGCAGGACGACGGCGCGCTCTTCCTGTCGGTCGGCGGCTCGCCGGCGGGCCGGACCGCCCCGGGGCCGGCGCGCCGCTTCGTCGCGGCCGTCGCCGCTGCCGATCGCCTGTTCGCGCTCGACGACCTTGCCGTGGACGAGGACGCCGTCGGACTCCGCCACCAGGCGCTCCTGCACTCCTTCGACCCCCTGCGCGGCGGACTCGAGGCGCGTCCGCCGATCCTCGTGCGGGCCCTCGGAAGACCCATCACCGAACTTGCCGTGCTCGACGGCGCGGTGGCCGTGAGCAACGGCGGATCCGTCCAGGTCCTCGAGTTCGCGGATGCGTCCGGTGGCACGCCATGACCGGCGGGCGACATGCTGCAGGCCATGGCCTGGCCGCTACACTCCCGCCGCCCGCTCCAGCGGCAGCAACTCCACCAAGGAATTCCATGACGCTCCCAGCCCGCGAATCCGACCTTGACCCGCTCCTCGACGGCACCGCTGCGTTCCCCGGTCTCGGCGCCGGCCCGGCCGTGCTGATGGCCTCCGACGACGAGGACGAAGACTTTGAATTCGGCGACGACGAGGACGACGACGAGGAGGACGAGGAGGACGAAGAGGACGAGGACGAAGAGGACGAGGACGAAGAAGAAGGCGACGAAGACGAGGAGTACGACGACGAGGAGGATGAGGACGACGACGAAGAAGACGACGAGGAAGAAGAGGAAGAAGACGACGAGGAAGAGGACGACGAGTACGAAGACGACGAAGACGACGACGAGGACGAGGACGAGGACGAGGACGAAGAAGAAGAGGACGAAGACTGACCCCCATCCGCGCCGCGCAGCCGCCAAGGCCGCGCGGCGCGTTTCCTTCCGGCCCGCCGCGTGCCGGGCGTCCCCCCTCGAGCGGTCCGGGCCCGGTCAGCGTTCGTCGGCCGCCTCGGCGCCCACCGTCGCGATCGCGGCCTCCACCTCGCCCGGGCGCGGCCGGATCGCCAGGAACCGTCCCGGAGCGTTCGGCAGGTGGTGCAGCACCCAGGCATCGTCCAGGGCAAGGGCGGGGGGCAGTCCCGTGTCGGGCCGCTCCCGGTAGACGCCCGCGCCCGCGGTGACCAGGAAGTTGCCGCCGCCTGCCTCGAGCGCGGCGACGCTTCCCTCCAGCAGGTCCACGGGGCCGCTGCCCGGGAGCCAGTGCACCATGCGCGCGGTGTCCGGATTCCAGAGCACCAGGCTCCCGCTCCCCGGGGCGGAGCCGCGCCCGCTGGCCGCGGCGTCGGTGGCACGCAGCACCCAGCCCAGGTTGCCTGCGGCCGACAGCGGCGCGCGCGGCGATGCGCTTCCGATCGCCGCGCGGCGGTCCGGCAATCCGTCGGCGCCGAACGGGATCCAGGCAAGCGATGCCGCGGACCCGCGCAGCTCGACCGCGAAGAGCCCGCGGCCGTCGCCTGCGGGGATCGGGGCGAGCATGCTCGTTCCGGGCTCGCCGTCGAGCACGCGCGTGCGGTCGCCGCGCCGGACCACCAGGCGCCAGTCCCCGCCCTCGGGGGCGCGGCGCGACCATGCCAGGAGACCGCCCTCGCCGGCCGCGGCGTGCGCGTTGCACCATCCGTCGGCGGCCACCGTGCGGACCTGCCCGTCCCAGCCCGCGAGGGCCAGGTCGCGCGCGCCGTCGGCGCGCGGACGCTCCAGCGGGAACCCGTCCGCGGAGGCGGCGCGCCCGAGGATCCACGGCCCGCGCACCGCGGCGAGCGGGACCCCCGCATCCCGCGGGTCCAGCGAGACGACGTCGACGACGGCCTCGATCCCGTCGCCCGGCGGCGGGTCGCCGAGCCGCGTCGCCCACGGGACGGAGGAGCGCGACTCGATCGCCATGCGCGTCCCGTCCGGGGAGACGAGCGGCAGCGCGCGGCCGCTCCATGCCGCGGTGGCGCGTCGGCCCAGGCGGCCCATCGACGCCGAGCGCGGCGCGGCGCCGCCTCCCTCGATCACGGTGCGGACCTCGCCGGGCCCCGGCTGCGACGCCACCACGAAGCGCTCGGACGAAGAGATCCGCTCCCGTGCGCACCCGGCCAGGGAGCAGGCGAGGGCGGCCGTCAGGGCCGCCCTCGCGAATGGTGACGTGCAGGAGGGCCGCGCGCGGATCACGGCGACTTCGGCGCGGGCGCCGCCGGGGGCGCATCGGGCGCGACGTCGATCGGCTTCAGCGGCTCGCCGGGCCCGGAGTCGACGAAGGCGTCCTCGCTCACGATGTTGCGGTCGCGGATCAGCTGCTTGGACATCTCCGCGACGGGCTTGGCCAGCTCGCGCAGGCGCTTGCGCTCGTCGGCGTTGTAGTTGGAGTCGTTGGCGTCCGGGTTGTCGACCACCGTGGGCGTGACGAAGACCAGGAGCTCGGTCACCGTCTTCACCTCGTTGGTGTTGGCGAAGACCCAGTCGAGCACCGGCACGTCGCCGAGCAGCGGCAGCTTGTTCTTGATCTTGTTCTCCTGCTCCTTGCGGATGCCGGAGAGGACGATCGTCTGGCCGTTCTTGACGGTGGCCGTGGTGTTCGTCTGGCGCCGGTCGATGATGGGGTTGTCGCCCACGCCGCTCGTCGTCTGGTTGAGGTTCGAGAGGAGGATCTCGATCTCCATGTTGACGTTCATGTCCTTGGTGATGCGCGGCCGCACGTTGAGGCCGATGCCCACGGGGATCTGCTCGAACGTCGCGTTGACGCCGCCGGCGGTGTTCAGGTTGCTCAGGCTGGATGCCTGGAAGGGCACGTCCTGTCCCTGGAAGAACTTGGCCTCCTGGTTGTCGCCCGTGAAGACGCGCGGCTGCTGCAGGATGCGCACCGTCGTCTCCTGCGCGAGCGCCTGCAGCACCACGTTGGCGTCGACGTTGAAGTCGAGGATGCTCTCCGACAGGTCGGGCGGGAAGATGTCCTCCTTCTTGCCCTTGAAGAGCGTCGAGTTGTCGCCGGCGCCGGTGATCAGTACGGCGTTGTTGCCGTTCTGCGGCGCCACGTTCTGGCCCCACTTGATGCCGAGCTGGAAGTCGTCGCCGAGCTGCACCTCGGCCAGGATCACGGAGATCATGACCTGCCGCCCGGGACGGTCGAGGTCCTCGACGATCTTGGAGAGGCTGTCCTGGATCTCCGGCGGCGCGAGCACGAGCAGCGAGTTCTGGCTGGCGTTCGGCACCACGCGGCTCTTGCCGACCAGCGCGCTCACCTCGGCCTGGTCCTCGCCCGCGCCGCGGGCCGACGCCCACGGGAACTGGATGCCGCTGCCGGTGCCGCCGGCGCCCGGCTGGTTCGTGTTGCCGCTCGTGAAGGCGTTGGTGTTGGACGTCCCGTTCTGGTTGCCGCTGGCGACGTTGAAGTCGATGCCGCTCAGGCCCTCCTCGGGGGCGCGGATGGTGGCCGCGGAGCCGCTCTGCGCCAGCAGCGCGTTCAGGATCTCCGCGAGCTCCACCGCGCTCGCGTGCTTGAGCGGGATGTTGCGGGGAAGCCCGGCGTCGAGCGGACGGTCGATCTGCTCGATGAGGGCGTCGAGCCACACGAAGTTGTCCGGCGTCTTGCTCACGACGATGAGCCGGTTGGAGTCGGGGTACGCCTCGATGCGGAAGATGTTGGCGATCGCGACGTCCGCGCCGGACTCGCCGCCCGCGCCGCCGCCGGGGGCCGCCACTCGCTGCGTGCCGGCGCCCGCGCGGCCCGCGGCGGCGCCGCCGGTCCGGCGCGTTCCGCCGCCGCCCTCGAGGAGCGACTGCAGCACCGACTGCACCTTGAGCGGGTCGGTGAAGCGGAGGTCGTAGAGGCGGAAGATGCCGCCCTCGCCCTGCGAGCTCGGCTGGTCGAGCACCGCGATCAGCGACTCGATCTCGGCCATGACGCTCGGCTCGGCGCGGATCGTCATGCTGTTGGTGGCCGGGAGCGTCGTGACCACCAGCTGCTCGCTGGTGCCGACGAGCTCGCCGCCCTGCGGGGCGCCGGGCTGCCCCTGCGGGCGCGCGCGGGGCTGGCCGGGCTGGCCGCCGCCGCCCGCGCGCGCGCTCGAGGCGCCGCCGGTCGGCGGGCGGGCCGAGAAGAGGTCGGTGATGATCGACGCGATGGTCTGCGCGTCCTGGTAGGAGAGCTTCAGCGTGCGTGTCTGGACGTCGACGTAGGCGGGAACGTCGAGGATCCCGATCAGCCGCTGGACGCGCTTCGCCAGCGCGATGTCGCCCTCCAGGATCAGCTGGTTCGAGTTGTTGTCGAGCTGGATCGTCGCGTAGTCGGGCATCATCTCCGAGAGGCGGTCGAAGACCTGCTGCGCCTTCGTGTTCCGGATGCGGAACACCTTGACGACGATGTTGCCGTTCTCGGGCAGCTGCTCGATCTCGACGTCCGGGCCGAGGATCTTGGCCGGCTGCAGCGTGGGCAGGCTGCTGTTGCTCAGCGTGTCGATGAGGATCAGGTCGTCCGTCTCCACGACGCCCAGGCCGTTGATGCGGAACGCCTGGAAGATCAGGTTGAGCGCCTCGCTGCGCGGCATCTTGCGGTCGCTCACGATGGTGATCTTGCCGGCGCTCAGCGCGTCGGACTTCGGGATCACCACCTTGCCGGTCCAGAGCGAGATGGTGTCGATCAGCGTGGAGACCTTCTGGTCGCGGAACTGGAGCCCCACCAGCTCGTCGCCCGGGTCGGGCTTGCGGCCCGCCGCCGGTCCCGCGTCGGGCGCGGACGGGGCAGGTTCCTTGGCGGCCTGCTCGGCGGCGGGTTCCGGGGCGGGTTCCTCGGCCGCAGGCTCGGGCGGCACCTCCATGGCCTGGTTCATGCCGCCGTCGCCGCCGGTGGGCGGCGGGTCCTGGAGCGGGTTCGCCATCGAAGACCCCGGATGGGTCCAGAGCGACGCGACGAGGAGGGCGAGCGAGGTCGAGGGGAGGATCTTCACGGTTCTTCTCCGGTCCGCGGCCGCATTCCCGGCCATCGGGGGTCACGGGATAGATCGGCGCTCCGGGCGGACCGGGCGCAAAGTCGGACGGGGGCAGGACGAGCGGACCGGGCCGGGATTGCCCCCGGTGCCCGGGATTGGGGTCCCCCGGGGCGGCAGGGATTCAGCGGTTCAGGTCTTCCAGCCGCTGCACCAGCAGGCTTTCCTCGGTTTCCAGGCGCCTGCGGGTGGCGTCGTCGAGGCCGGGGGCCTCCTTGGCGGCCACCACGGCTGCCAGGGCGGTCCGTGCGGCGGCCGCGTCCATCCGGGAGACCTCGGCGGCAGGCAGGGGGGCCGGGGCGGCCGGGGCGGCGGCCGGGGGGGAGGCCGGGGGGGAGGCCTTGTGCGGGGCGGCCGGGCCCGGGCCGGGCACCGCGGGAGACGCCCGGAGCCCGGCAGCGGGTGCATCGGCGGGCGGCGGCCCGCCGGGAGCGGGCACCACGGTCATGCCGCTCGGGGGCTTCACCGAGGACAGTGGCTCGAAGTTGGAGGGCGACGGCTGCTGCGCGATCGAGACGTCGTACTCCTTGCCCTTGTGCTTCAGGCGCACCTGCCAGGCGGACGGGATGGAGACGACGGTCACGCCGTCGGACTCGGACCCGACCTCGATCGTGCGTCCGCCTTCGAAGATCACCGACGTGCCGAGGAGGCCCGTGGGCTTCGGTCCCGTGTACTCGGCGGGCGGAGGCGGCGGCGGAGGCGGCGGCGGAGGCGGAGGCGGCGGAGGCGCCGGCGGGACCTTCCGCTTCCAGTCCGAGGGCGCGAAGAAGAGCGAGCGGCCCTCGAGGCGCTTGCGGTAGGTGCCGTGCGTCTCCTCGAACTGCGACAGGAGCGGCGAGGTCACGTCGACCTGCGCCGCGTCCGCCGACGGCCGCAGCAGGTCCGCGAGCAGCCCGACCCCGTGGTCGAGCACCACGAACGCGCCGGCGGCGCCGGCCACCAGCGCCGCGACCAGCATGGGCGTCCACCGGACGCCGCGCGGAAGCCGGAGGTTGGCGTTCATCGCGACCTCCGCTCGCCGGACGCGGTCACCCAGGACTCCACCGTGGCCTGCACGGAGAGCTTGCGGGCCTGCTCGTTCTTCTCGATGCGGATGGCGGCGATGCCGTCGATGACCGGGTGCGCCTCGAGCTCCGCCACCAGCGCGGGCAGCGTGTCCGCGGGGACCTCGAACTTCACCTCGGCCTGCAGCCGCTCCACGGCGCCCAGGCCCTCGGTCTCCTTCACGCGTTGCCCGAAGCGCGTCTCGAAGCTGTACCCGGCGATCTTGGCGCGCCGCATCACCTCGTCGATGGCGCGGGCGAGCTCCTCGCGGCGCATCGCCGCGGCGGCGGGGGGCTCCACCGGCCCGAAGGTGGCGACGGCGCGCCGCAGGTCCGTGCTCACCGAGCCCTGGCGCGTCGCGCCGCGGTCGAGGGCCTGCTCGATGCGCTCGCTCTCCGCGCTCCACGCCCGCGCGGGCGCCCAGAGCAGTTCGTCCGTGGCCAGCCACCCGAGCAGCGCCAGCGCCACGTACACCGCGATGCGTCGGTCGCGCGGCAGGGACTGCACGCGCGCCCGGAGGTCCGCGCTCTGCTCCCGGAGCGAGCGCCGCGGTGCGGCGCCCGCGGCCGCGCGGGGCTCGGCTGTTGGGTCGGTGGCGGTCACTTGGCGTTCCTCAGGCGGTCGAGGAGCATGTTGAACTCGCGCTTCAGGCGTTCCTTCGTCTCG
This sequence comes from Phycisphaerales bacterium, assembly GCA_044351405.1. Classification (GTDB taxonomy): domain Bacteria; phylum Planctomycetota; class Phycisphaerae; order Phycisphaerales; family SM1A02; genus UBA966. The sequence continues at coordinate 4,040 of JBILFU010000034.1, read as the reverse complement.
TCGTCGAGGTCCGCCCGCTCGTTGCGGATCTTGGCGACCGCCGCCAGCGTGGACCGCACCTCTTCCGGGCTCATGCGCCCGATCTCGTTCTCGGTGAGCGGGGGCGGCAGCGGATCGGGCTCGGCGCTCGCGCCGGGATTGCTCCGCGTGGCCAGCCCGCTCCGGCCGCCGCCGGCGCCGCGCGAGGCGCGTCCGGACCGGCGATCGGCACGACCGTCCTCGTCCGCGGAATCCGGGGCCTTCGCCTGGGACGACGGCTCCGCTGCCTTCGCTTCGGCCGTCTCGCGGGACGCCGCCTCCTCCGCGGCAGGCGCCGGCTTGGGCGGGGCCGATGCCGCCGGCGAGGGCCTCGACGAGGCCTGCCGCTCGGGCGTCGGCGCAGGCGCGTCCTCCGCGGGGGGCTGGGGAGCGGCGGCCGTCGCCGTCGTGCCGTCGTCGCCAGCGCCCGGGGCTTCCTCCGCGCCGTCGTCGGCCTGCGCGGCCGCGGGCTTGCGGACCGGTGCGTCGATGCCCGAGGCCACCGGGTCGACGTCCTCGGGCGGCGGACCGTAGCGGCGCTCGCGCATGGAGGTCTTGGCGTAGTCCTGGGCCTGCGGGTAGGCGACGAAGTAGGTCGGGCGCACCGCGGTCGCGGTGAGCGAGAACTCCTGGTAGCCGCGGGAGTCCGGCGCGTCGGAGCTCCGCTGGATGCCCTGGAACGCGCCGCTCTCGCGCAGCTGCCGCTCGAGCTCCAGCAGCACCTCCGTGGCCGACGTGCTGCCGGCGGCGCGGGACTTCCCGCGGATGGACACCGCCTGGCCGCCCGCCGCCGGGGTGACGTTGATGAACTCGATCTCGACGCCGTCGGGCGCGCAGCTGGCGATGTCGGAGAGCGTCTTGGTCATCGACGCGCCCTGGCGCGAGAGCCCGCGGTACATCGCCTGCCGGCGGCGGTCCTCGTCCTCGGCACGCAGGTACGCGTCCATGTCGGGGAGCTTCCAGCGCAACAGGAGGAGCCGCGCACCCTCGATGGCCATCGGGCCGAGCAGCACCGCCACCAGGCCGGCGGCGAGGAGCCTGCGTGCCGTGCGCGGCTCGCCGACCTTGGCCAGGAGCACCGCCGCGCGGTCGCGCGGCGCGCCGGGGTCGCTCGCGGAGAGGCCCGCGAGCGGCGCGACCGGACCGCCGGCCGCGAGCGCGATGCCCACCGACAGCCCGTGGCTGCGCCACCAGTCCGCGTCGGCCGGGGTGCCGGGCGCGAGCGCCGCGATGCGCGGCAGGTCGTCCGGCAGGCAGCCGAAGCCGCCCGCGAGCGCGGACCCGGCCGCGGCCGCGGTCGACTCGACGATCGCCGGGATCTCCGCGCCGGGCACGCCGGCGTGCACGCAGGCCTCGCCGACGGCCAGCGACACGTCCGAGGGCTCGATCGATCCGCCGTCCGCTCCGGCGCGCACGCTGCGGACGAGCAGCCCGCGCGAGGTGGGCACCGCCAGCGAGACGACGCCGTCCCCGGCATCGATCCAGGCGAGCGGACCCTCCGCCACGGATGCCATCGCCGCGAGCGCCGCGACCGCGGGCGCGAAGGAGGCGGCCCCCGCGTCGGTCGCCGCGGGCAGATGCGGCACGGGCGAGTCCTCGGGCCATTCCGCCACGATGCCCGTCCGGATGCCGTCGCCCCGCTCGCGCGGCAGCACGGCGGACGCAACGCGCCACGCGGGCGTGCGGCCGAGCACGAAGGTCGTCGCGTTGAGGCGGAGCGCGGTCTCGAGGCGGTCGTCGTCCGCCGAGGGCAGCTGGACGGCGCGGACGATCACCTCCGCGCCCGGCAGCGCCGCCACCACGCGGCCCGGGCGCGTGGCCTCGAGCCATGCCGCGGCGCCGTCGGCGGCGTGCGTCTCCGGCGCAGACACCATCTCCGCGCGGCCGCCGAGGCAGCGGAACGCGACGCACGAGGTCCCGCCGCGCCCGGGCACCAGGACCGCGACGACGCGCGGGTCGCGCGCCGTCTCCTCCTGGGTTGCCTTTCGTCGGAAGGTTCTCATGGGCGTCTCACTGCTCGCGGTAGGAAAGGATCTGCGCGGGGAGCTCCGAGCGGTCGACCGTCGCCTCGAGCTCCACCTCGGCGCCCGTCGACGCGGCCCGACCGCGGCTCGTCACGGTATACACGCTGCTCGTCACGTCGAATTGCGACGCAAGCTGCCCGAGGACCTGCGGATTCACGCCGGACATGGCGGCAAGGTCCGCGAGGCTGGCGATGCCCTCGGGCTTGGCCTTCCGCCGGGCGACGATCGCGTCGGCCACCCGCGGGTCCATGTCCAGCACGTCCTTCAGCAGCGAGGCCGGCGCGGTGTTGATGTTGATGCGGCCGGGCACTGGCTTCGTGAAGTCGTCGCCGGTCAGCTCGCGCAGCGCCGCGCGGAGCTGGGCCGGCGACAGGTCCTGGACCTGCTGGCCGGTCTGCCCCTGCTGCCCCGTGCCGGCGCTCGACCGGCCGGTGCGGGCACCGGTCCGCGGCGCCTGCTGCCCTTGCTGCCCTTGCTGACCCTGCTGCCCGGACGCCAGCTGCGCGAGCGGCGTCACCAGCAGCGACTCGGGCCGGGCGTTCGCCTGCGTACCGAAGGTGATGAGGGCGCGCGCCTGCTCCGCGTTCACTCCCAGGCGTTCGCGCAGCACTTCCTCGCTCGCGCCGCGGAGCGCGACCTTCTCCTGCCCGGCCAGCGAATAGCGGCTCTGCCTGGAGACCGCGGTCAGGTACTGCGACCATCCGCCGTCGAGCTTGCCGTCGGGCTTGTCCGGCGGCGCCGAGCGCGGGCCGTCGTCCTCGTTCGGGTCGAGCCGCGAGTTCAGGTTCCAGTCCTCGCCCCGCACGCTCGACGGCCACGCGCCCGCCACCAGCTCGAGCTCCGCGATGCTGCGGAAGTTGCCGTTGCGCGGCCGGTAGCCGAGCGACCGGTTCGAGTAGTAGTCGCGCTCCGCGCCGAGGCCCTCCACCTGGTCGTTCTCGTCGCGCCAGTCGACGATCGCGTCCATCACGTCGGGGGTCATGCCCGGCAGGTTGAGGAGCTGCGCGCGCGTCGCCGAGTTGATGTTGAGCTTGGCTCCCTCGTCGAGCGGGCCCGCCCACTCGATGCCGTCCAGGAAGTGGCGGATGTCCCACGATCCCGTGGAGAGCGATCCCGCCGCGTGCTCCTCCATGTCGCGCACCACGGCGAGCGGATCGTCGGGGTCCGGGTTCTCCAGGTGGAACTCCATGATGGCGATCATCTGCTCGATCCCCGCGCGCGCCGCCCAGCGGGCCTGCACCCGCGCGAGCGTCTCGCGGCCGATCACCGCCTGGCGGAAGGCGATCACCTGCGTGGCGGCCACGAGCACCGCCGCGATGGCCACCGCCCACACCACCACGAACACCACGCTGCCGCGGCGCGCGCTCACCGTGGGCCTCCCTGCCGCGGACCGCCGGGCATCGGCCGCCCGCCGGAGCCGCCCGTCGACGGAGGGCCGCCGCCGGAGCCGCCCGTCGAGGGTCGCCCGCCGCCGGAACCGCCCGTCGACGGACGGCCGCCCGTCCCCGCGTCGTCGGGCAGCGGTCCCGTGCCGCCGCCGCCTGCGGGGCCTGCGTCGCCGACGCCGGCCGGGCCCGTGCCGGACGCTCCCTGGGACTCGGTGCCTCCCATCCCCTCCTCCGTGGGCGGAGGCGCCTCGGACTTGGGCGGCACGACGCGGTCCACCGCGACCACCGTGCGCAGCAGGACCTCGGGCGTGTTGTCCGTCGGTTCGGCGCCCAGCGGCGCGCCGGTCGCCGTGACGCTGATGCGCACCATGCGCGGCAGGCCGTCGACGTCGGAGTCCCACTCGTCGCGCCAGCCCGACTCGCCGTCGCTCGCCTCGACCACCACGGAGAGCACGCCGTCCGCGACGGGCGTCGCCAGGCCGCCGCCGTCCGGCACCTCGTCGGGCACGTTGTCGCGGCGATGCCAGAGCGCGGTCCCCAGAGCGTCCTCCTCGATCCGGAACTGCGACTCGTACTCGCGGCCCTCGCCCTGGTAGTCGATGGTCCGCAT
>JBILFU010000268.1:0-3158 GCA_044351405.1 Phycisphaerales bacterium | reverse complement strand
TCCACCAGGAGGACGACGGCAGCTGGCAGGATCCGCAGTGGGGCTCGCCGCTCGGGACCTCGATGGCGCTGATCGTGCTGCAGATGCCGAACCGCTACCTGCCGATCTTCCAGAAATGAGCGGTCGAACCGACCATCCTGAGCTGCCCGCAGCCCTCGCGACCGCGCTTGCCGCGGTGCTCGCGACGGGCGCCGCGGCCGTGCAGTCCGCGCCGGCACACGACGCCATCCCGGTGCCGCGCGTCCGCGCTCCGCGGATGCCGAGCGTGCCGGCGGCGCAGGCCGCACCGATCGAGGCGATCGGCCCCGACGGTGCGTCCACGGTGGTCTCCGCGGACGCGGCTCCGCCCGCGCTCGACGGGGTCCGTGCCGCGCTCCTCGTCGGTCGGGGCCTGGCGCCGCTCGGGATGCCGGGGCAGATGGTCCTGGTGCTCGCGGACGGGCAGCGCCTGGTGGGCTCGCCGGCGACGTCCGAGACCGGCACCGTGTGGGTGTCGCCATGGGTCGCGCCGGTGCCGCTTGCGCTCGACGGCGTGCGCGCCGTCATCCTCTCCGGCGCGCGCGCGCCGGCGGTGGCGGACGAGGACGTCGTCGAGCTCCGAAACGGCGACCGCGCGACCGGCGTCGTCACGGCGCTCACCATGTCGGCGGTCTCCGTGGAGCGCGCGTCCGGCGACGAGCGCACGACGGTCGACGTGCCGCTCGACGAGGTGGCCGCCATCGGCCTGGTCGGCCCCGCCGCGCCGCGGACGGGGATGCGCGCGTGGCTCGCGGACGGCTCGGTGCTCGATGCGCCGCGCTTCGAATGGTCCGGCGAGGATTACCTGGTCGCCGCCGGCGTGCGTGGTGCGCGCACCGGCGCGCTGACCGTCCCGCGTCGCATGCTCGTCGGCGTGCAGTCGTCGCCCGACGGCGCGCGTGCGCTGGCTTCGATGCCGGCGGAGGCGGTCAAGCGCGCCGGGTCCGAGGGAGCGCGCGAGTGGATCCCGGCGCCGCGTGCGCAGCCCGGAACCTGGGTGCTCGACGCCCCGCCGCTCGAGGTCGAGGGACCGGTCGTCCTCCGCTACCCGGCGCTCGGGTCGCCGGCCACCCTCCGCATGACCGTGCGCCGTCCTCCGACGGCCCTCGAGGCGGGTTCGCCGGACCTGGTGGTGCGCTCCGGCGGTCGCGAGGTCCTGCGCGAGCGCCTTTCGCCCGATCGGCCGGAGGTGGCGCTTTCCGCGGCGCTCTCCGCGGGGCCGTTCGAGGTGGAGCTTGCGTCCGCGGACGGTTCGCTCGCCGGCAATTTCGCCGTGCTGGAACGCGCGCTGGTGGTGCCCGCGTCGTCGGGCCTCCAGCCCTCGCCGTCCCAGCGGTAGTCGCGCCGGGTGCCTCCGGCGTCCCAGGTCGTCCTGCAGGCGGCGTCCGCCGGATCGTCTCGCGAGGCGGGGACCGGGAGCCAGGCCTGCGCCGCGTCGGCCGTCCCGGCCGGATCGCCGCGCGGACGCACGCGGAATTCGTGGCGACGCTCCGCGGGCGACGTCACCAGGAGGTCGAGGACGCCGATCCGGAGTTCCTGACCGACCTCGAAGGGCTGCGGCTCGATCCGATGCCCGCGGAGGAACCCGAGCAGCTCGGCGGCGGCACCATCCCGGTCCAGCGACATGGATTCGAGCGCGGATCGCTCTACCAGCACGCGGTCCACGCCGAGGTGCCGCACCAGCTCGGGCACCGCGGAGATCCAGGCGAGCGTCGTGCGCGGCAGCAGCACGGCATCGATGCGGCCGCAGCCGAGCGCGCGCAGGGCCGGAACCACGGTGCGCGAACCCGCGTCCAGGCTTCCGCCCGAACCCGCCCCGAGGATGACCGTGGTGTCCGCGGAGCGCACGAGCGTGCACTCGCCGCGCGCGACGCGGATGCGCGTGATCTCGACCGTTCCGGGCTCCGGCCCACCGTGCCGCGGCGGCCACGCCATCCACGCCATGCACAGGGCGGCGGTCACCATGCAGGCGATGCGCGATGGCCGCCGGCCCGCGCGCCAGGCGAGGGCCACGAGCACCACGCAGGCCGCACACGCCCACCACGGCGGGTCGACGACCGCAACGGCGGCGCCCGGGATCGACGCCGCGAAGCGAGCGATCCACCCCAACGACGCCGCGCCCGCGGCGGCCGACCAGCCGAAGGCGGCGCCGCACGCCGGGAGCGGGCCGGCGAACACCGTGCATCCCACGCCGGCCACCGTGGTCGCGGCCGCCACCGGCATGGTGAGCACGCTGAGCGGCACCGCAAGGAGGGGAATCGCGCCGCCATGCGCCGCCGCGATCGGGACGCTCGCCGTCCACGCGACCGTGGCCGAGACCACGGCTGCCGCCAGCGCGTCCGCGAGCAGTCCAGGCACCTCGCCCGGCCTGCGGCGCATCGCGGCGGCCATCGCTCCGCGCAGCCTCCGGCACCATCGGTCGGTGGCCTGGGACGAGAGCAGGAGGAGCGCAAGCACCACGCCGTAGCTCAGCTGGAAGCCGGCTCCGCGGATGCAGCCGATGTCGATAGCCATGGAGCATGCGGCGGTCGCGCCCAGGATGCCGAGCGCGCGCGTTCGCCCACCGCGCAGCGACGCGGCCGCCGCGATGCCGGCGCCGACCCCCGCGCGCAGCACGCTCGTCTCCGGCTCGGTGATCGCGAGGAATCCCAGGGCGACACTCAGCGCGACCAGCGCGCGCCCGGCGGCGCCCATGCCGCAGAGGCGCGCGGCCACCGCCGCGGCCGCCACCAGGACGCCCACGTTGAAGCCGCTGATCGCGAGCACGTGGCTCATGCCCGCGTCGCGGAACAGGGCGCCGTGCTCCGCCAGCCCCGGGAGCCGGACGCCGGTGGTCATCGCGGAGACCAGCGCTCGGCAGCCGTCGTCCGCCCAGGCGGGCATGCACTCCCGCAGCGACTCCGCGGCAATGCGGCGCACGGCGACGGCCGCACGCATCGGCCCGGCCGGCGTGCGGTCCTCGACGAGCGTCGCGGATGGGACGTCGATCGACACCGTCGGCTCCCGTGCTCGCATGCCGGGGTTCCGCGCCGGCGATCGGACGGCGGCCCACCCGCGGACGCGCACCACGGAGCCCCGTGCCGGGATCCTCGCCAGTCCCGCCACGCGGACGGTCGCCGTCCCGTCGATGGCCAGCGGTC
>JBILFU010000033.1:0-11685 GCA_044351405.1 Phycisphaerales bacterium | reverse complement strand
GTCGGCGAGGGTGCTCTTGCCGTGGTCGATGTGGGCGATGATGGAGAAGTTGCGGATGCGCACGGAGAACCGTGCATTCTAGCGGGCTTCCCGGTGCCCCGAACCGCACTCCGGGCAGTTGGCGGGGGGCGCCGGGCCCAGCGGGTGGCCGCACGCCTCGCAGGTGGGGTGCCCGAGCGCCGTCAGCGACCTCCGCACGAAGGGCAGGTAGTGGCGCCGCATCGCGGCCGAGAATGCGAGGTGCTGCAGCGCGAGGTAGCCCGCGAGGACGGCGAGCGAGGCGACGATTCCCTCGGTGGCGCGGGGCGTGAACGCGGTCACGCCCTGGATCATCGCCGCCGCGACGAGCAGCGGGACGGGCAGGAGCGAGATCCAGACGAAGTTCCAGCAGGCGCGCCAGTCGCGCAGCATGCGGGCGTTGGCCAGCCAGTGGAGCGACAGCTGCTCCCGCAGCGAGAGCCGCAGCGACGGGTCATGGAACCGGGGCCACCACCGCCAGTCAGCCATCGGCCTTGGGGTTCGCTCCCGCCGGGCCGCCGGATGCCCCGGCCGGGCCGGGCGCCGGCGGCGCACCCTGCGGTGCGGGGGCAGGGGCGGGCCGGACCATCGTGCCGCCGTTCGGGCCTTCCAGCACCAGCAGGCCGTCCGCGCGCCGGGTGCCGCGGAGCGTGACGCTCGCGACCGTGTCGGTGTCGGGGACGATCGTGAGGGTGTCGCCGTCGGTCATCCACTGGCCGGAGTGGGCGGAGATCCCGGTGGACGCCCCGACGCGCCGCCACTCGTAGCGGCCCGTCTCCAGGACGAGCAGTTCCTCGACAGGCGAGACCCACGCGCCGAGCATCTCGTCGCCGAACACGCGGGGCGGCGTGGCGAGTGCCCGGAAGGCGGCCATGCCGTCCCGGACGAGCTCGGTGCGGCCGTCGCGCTTGCGCATGTCGATCCGGTGGCGCGTGCCCGGCTTCGCGCCGTACGGCTCGAGGTCGAAGAAGACGTAGTTGTCGCGCCGCCATGCACCGACCTCGACGGGCCGCATGAAGCGGTCCTGCGTGATCCAGAGCCGGTACGCGCCGCTCGGCTCCAGCCTGAGCAGCTCCGCGCCGTTGCTCCACCACCCGTCGACCGCCTCGGGGCGGGCCGGGTCGAAGTCGAGCGGCGCGTCCGGCACCCGCTTCGCGTTCTGGGCGGACGAAGGAGCCGGGCATGCCGCCGCCAGGGCGACGGCGAGGGAGGCGATGGCTGCGGTGGTCCTCATGGGATCAGTTACGGATGTCGCGCGGCGGCCGATCGCCGGATTTCCGCGGATTGCGGGGACGGCCTCCGCTCAGCGCCGCATCACGGGAAGCGCCACCTTCCGCTCCAGGTCCTGGGTGGGCTGGGCGACCAGGTCGTAGCCGTCGCTCCCCACCACGGTGCAGCGGACGAGCTCGCCGGGGGCCAGCCTCTCGCGCGACAGCACGTAGGTCAGGCTGTCGATCTGCGGTGCCTGGTGGTAGCAGCGGCCGACGTGGAGCGTGCCGCCCTCGGAGACGCCGGCGGTGGCGCGGCCCGAGGTTCCGCCGGCCGCCGGGCCGTCCACCAGGACGTCGAACTGCACGCGCTGCTCGCCCTGGAACGCCGCGTTCTCGAAGGCGATCTCCTGCTGCGCGAGCATGAGCTCCTGCTCGCGCTCGCGCTTCACCTCGTCGGGGACGTGGAGCGCGGGATCGGCGTCCATCGTGCCGGCGGGCGTCCCCTCCTCGGGCGAGTAGCGGAACACGCCCATCGCGTCGAAGCCGAAGTCGCGGACGAACTCCAGGAGCTCGGCGTGGTCCTCGGCCGTCTCGCCGGGGAAGCCGGTGATGAACGTGGTGCGGATCGCCATGCCCGGGATCCGCTCGCGCAGCTTCGCGAGGAGCTCCGCCTGCTGGCGCCGCGAGGTGTGCCGACGCATCGCCGCGAGCATGCGGTCGCTCATGTGCTGCAGCGGCATATCGACGTACTTGACCACCGTGTCCAGCGACGCGATCGCGTCGATCATCTCGTCGGAGAAGTTGGACGGGTAGGCGTACATGAGCCGCACCCAGCCGGCGCCGTGCTCGCGCACCGCGGCGTCGACCGCGCGCAGCATGCCGGGCAGGCCGTCGACGTAGCCGATGTCGTCGCCGAAGCTCGTCGTGTCCTGACCGATCAGGTTCAGCTCGAACGCGCCGTCGGCGAGCAGGGCGCGAGCCTCGGAGACGATCGTCTCGACCGGCTTGGAGCGCATCTTGCCGCGGATCGAGGGGATCGTGCAGAACGCGCAGCGCTGGTTGCACCCCTCGCTGACGCGCAGGTAGGCCCAGTGGCGCGGCGTCAGGCGGAACCGGGCGGAGTCGTCCTCCCAGTAGCCGATCCCCTTGCCGTCCTTGCCGTTGACGGTGAGGCCCGCCGTCCTGAGGCCGCGCTCGGCGGCGGCCTGCAGCGCGTTGCCGGCGATCCAGTAGCGCGGCGTGTCGGTGCCGGCCGCGCCCGGGGCGGCGTTCGCGGCGCGCGCCTCGGGGCCGCGCACGGCGTCCATGACGTGGTCCCGGTCGAAGACGCCGATCATGGCGTCGATCCCGGGCGCCCATTCGAGCATCTTGGCCCGGTGGCGCTGCACCAGGCAGCCGGCGACGACCACGCGCCTGGTCTTGCCGGCGCGCTTGCGCTCGAGCGCCTCGTGGATGACCTCGAGGCTCTCGTCCTTCGAGGCCTCCAGGAACCCGCAGGTGTTGATGACGATCGCGTCGGCGCCGTCGTGGTCGGAGACGAGCCTGAGGCCCCCCTGCGAGAGGACGCCGAGCATCTTCTCGCTGTCGACGAGGTTCTTCGGGCAGCCGAGGCTGACGAAGGCGACGGAGCGGATCGGGTCGGCGGCGGTCACGGGAAGGGAAGTGTAGGTGGGCGCGCTCAGGCCGCGAAGTGCGCGAGCATGGTGCGCCATTCGCCGTAGCGGTAGGGGATCCCGTGGGATTCGTGCAGCGCGCGCAGGCGCGCGAGCATCCGCTCCGAGAGCGCCTCCTGCCAGCCGGCGGCGCGCGGGTCGCAGAAGTACGCCCGGCACCCGACCGGGCGGAACGCATGCACCCCGCACCGGCCGGACTCGAGGAACGGGCAGTCGTCGCGCGCGGCCGCGGCGCGGACCTCCGCAGCCGTGGGCGTCCGCGCCGCCGCCCGAAGGCACCACGCGGCCTCGAGGCCCGTCACGTAGAGCAGGTGGCCCCACTCGCCGAACCGGCAGCAGCGCCCGCTCGCGTCGCAGACGGGGCCGTGCGCGGCGGTGGCGGAGGCCATGTCGCCGTGGATCGCGCGCAGCTCGGCGTCGACCTCGGGCAGGAACGCCGCCTCCGCCCAGCGCACGGCGAGCTCGGCGGCGTCCGGGGGCAGCGCGGCGAACGGATCGCGCGGGGCGTCGCTCAACGGGCCCAGCTCCCGCCGCCGGCCCTGTCCCTCTCGACCGCGACGCGGATCGTCACCAGGTCGTGCAGCGGCCCCTTGTCCATGCCGGGGCAGGGGACGTGCTTCTTGGTCTCCTCCCATGCCTTGCGGCTGCGGAGGTTCCCGTCCCAGAAGGGCCAGGTGCGGCACTGCTCGGGTCGCGCCTCGTAGAGGCCGCACACCGCCTTGCCGGGAATCGACTCGCGGTCGAGGAAGACGCAGTCGTTGCCGAAGTCGGTCTGCTTCTCGCGCAGCGACCGCTGGTTCCCCACCTTGCGCGCGTAGCGGGCGAGGAACTCCTCGAGCGGCAGGCCGACCTTCTCGGCCATCGCCTTGCCCTCCTCCGGCGAGAACAGCACGACGCCCTCCGGGCCGGTGCAGCAGTTGCCGCACATGGTGCACTCGAAGCGGAGGCCGTCGCGGTACCAGGGGTCGCCCTTGCCGGGCGCGTCGGGAGGCATGGGCGGATGGTAGGGGCCGCGCACGGGCGGCCGTCGCGTGCGCGCGTGCGGCCGCCGTGCCGGGAAGCACGGCGCCCCGGCCGAGGGGGCCGGGGCGCCGGATGGGTCAGGTCATGCTCCGCGGGCGCGGGTCAGTCGCCCTGCTCCTCGTCGGCGGGGAACTCCGACGCGCCGAACTCGCCGCCCTCTCCCGGGGCAGCGCCGGCACGCAGGGCCTCGCTGAGGCCGGCCAGCGTCTCCTGGCTGATCGTGGAGGCGAACTCGGGGCTCTCCGCGCCGAGCTCCTCGGCCTCCTCGCGGGCTTCCGCGAGGTACGCCTCGTCGCTCGTCTCGTCGCCCTCGGGCACGTCCACCAGCTTCTGCACCTGGATCCGCTGGTACGAGTCGAAGCCCGTGCCGGCCGGGATGAGGTGGCCGAGGATGACGTTCTCCTTGAGTCCGCGGAGCTGGTCCGTGGCGCCGGCGAGGGCCGCCTCGGTGAGCACCTTGGTGGTCTCCTGGAAGCTCGCGCCCGACAGGAAGCTCTCGCTCTGCAGCGACGCCTTGGTGATGCCGAGGAGCAGGGTCTTGTAGGTGGCCGGCTTCGGCTTGCGCGTCTTGGCCTCCTTGCCGCCCTTGTCCTTGGCGAGGGCGTTGGCCTCCTTGGCCTCCTCCTTCGAGACCAGGCTGCCGATCGCGAGGTCGGTGTCGCCCGGGTCCTCGACGCGCAGCATGGAGCCGAGCTCCTCGTTGCGCGCCTTCAGCTCGAAGCGCTCGACCACCTGGTTGGGCAGGAAGTCGGTGTCGCCCGGGGTGGAAACCTTGACCTTGCCGAGCATCTGGCGGAGGATCGTCTCGATGTGCTTGTCGGAGATCGCCACGCCCTGCGCGCGGTAGACGTTCTGCACCTCGTCGAGCATGTAGGTGTAGAGCGCCTCCTCGCCCTTGATGCGCAGGATGTCGGCCGGAACCTGCGGGCCCTCGGTGAGGGCGTCGCCGGCCTCCACGCGGTCGCCGGTGTGCACCCGGAGGTGCTTGCCCTGCGCCACGTGGTGGTCGAACTCCTCGCCGCCGTCGGCGACCACGCGGATCGTCATCTTGCCCTTGCGCTTGTCGCTCAGGAGCTCGACGCGGCCCTCGATCTCGGCGAGCACCGACGGGTCCTTCGGGTTGCGCGCCTCGAACAGCTCGGTGACGCGCGGCAGGCCGCCGACGATGTCGGCGCTGCGGCCGGCCTCCTTCGGCTGGATGGCGATCGCCTGGCCGGCCTTCACCTTGTCGCCCTCGGCGACCGCGATGCGGGCCTTGGCGGGGAGGTGGTGGAAGTCCAGGATCGCGCCCGAGTCGTCCACGATCGTGATCTGCGGGTGCTTCTCGCCGGTGTGCTCGGTGACGATGCGCTCGACGATCGAGCCGCGGGTCTCGACCTTGACGGTCTGCCCCTCGATCACGTCCTCGAACTTGATCGTGCCGGACTTCTCCGCGAGGATCGGCGTCTTGGTGCCGTCCCACTGCACGAGCGACTGGCCCTTCTTGACCTGGTCGCCGGTGCGCACCATGATCGCCCCGCCGTACGGCACAGGATGATGCTCGAGCTCGCGGCCCTTCGCGTCGTTGATGCGGATGATGCCGTTCTTCTTGAGGGCGACGAACGCGGTCGAGCCGTCGGGCAGCACGGTCTCCACCTCGTTGCAGTCGACCACGTCGACGGTGCCGGCGTTCTGCGCCTTGTGCACGGTGTCGGCGACGGTGCTGACCGCGATGCCGCCGGTGTGGAAGGTGCGCATGGTGAGCTGCGTGCCGGGCTCGCCGATCGACTGCGCGGCGATGATGCCCACCGCCATGCCCTGCTCGACGGGCTGCCCCGTGGAGAGGTCCATGCCGTAGCAGCACGCGCACACGCCGCGGGCCGTCTCGCAGGTGAGCGGGCTGCGCACCTGCACGGAGTTGATGCCGAGGTCCTCGATCTCGCGGGCGATGGCGTCCGTGATGATCTGGTTCTTCGCCACCACCACCTTGTCGGTGCGCGGGTCGACGATCGGCTGCAGCGCGGTGCGGCCGCGGATCTGGTCGCGCAGCGGGACGTCGACCTCCTCGCCCTTGTAGAGCGCGCGCTTGGGCACGCCGGCCTTGGTGCCGCAGTCGGGCTCGACCACGGTGACCGACTGGGCCACGTCGCAGAGCTTGCGGGTCAGGTAGCCGGAGTCCGCGGTCTTGAGCGCGGTGTCGGCCAGGCCCTTGCGGGCGCCGTGCGTGGACGCGAAGTACTCGAGCACCGTCAGGCCTTCGCGGAAGTTCGAGATGATCGGGGTCTCGATGATCTCGCCGCTCGGCTTGGCCATGAGGCCGCGCATTCCGGCCAGCTGCTGCATCTGGCTCTTGTTGCCGCGGGCGCCCGAGTCGGCGAACAGGTACACCGGGTTCAGGTACTTGGCGCCGGCCTTCGACGGGGCCTCCTTGGTGCCCATGTCGACCTCCATGCCCGTCGCCGCGTCGCGGCGGTCGTTCTTGAGGGTCTCCATGAGGCGGTCGGAGATGTCGTTGCGGCACTTCGCCCAGATCTCCAGCACCTGGTTGCGGCGCTCGACGTCGGTGATCGCGCCGTTCTCGTACTGGCGCTCCACCTTGACGACGCGCTTCTCCGCCTCCTCGATCAGGCGCTCCTTCTCGGCGCTGATGCGCAGGTCGGTGATGCTGAAGGAGAGGCCGGAGAGCGTGGAGTAGCGGAAGCCCGCCTCCTTCATCCGGTCGAGCAGGTCGATGGTGTCGGCCTTGCCGCGGCGGTGGAAGGTGTCGTCGATGACGCGCGCGGCGCCCTTCTTGCTCAGCGAGCAGTTGTAGAAGGGCATGCCGTCCGGCAGGATCTCGTTGAAGATCAGGCGGCCGAGGGTGGTGACGATGCGGCGGCTGTCGGGCAGCTTCCTCGGCTGCTCCTTCTCCTTCTCGACGCTCTCGGCGAAGCGCTCGAGGCGGACCTCGATCCAGTCATGGAGGTCGATGGCCTTGGCGTCGTAGGCGGTGAGCGCCTCGGAGTAGTCCTTGAAGCGGCGGATGTCCTTCCGCTCGGCGGGCATGTCCTTGAAGCCCACCGTGAGGAAGTACACGCCCATGACGATGTCCTGGGAGGGGCTCACGATCGGGTTGCCGTTCGCCGGGCTGAAGATGTTGTGGATCGACATCATCAGCACCTGCGCCTCGGCCTGGGCCTCGACGCTGAGCGGCAGGTGCACGGCCATCTGGTCGCCGTCGAAGTCGGCGTTGTAGCCCGTGCAGACCAGCGGGTGGATCTTGATGGCGTTGCCCTCGACGAGCACCGGCTCGAAGGCCTGGATGCCCATGCGGTGCAGGGTGGGGGCGCGGTTCAGGAGCACCGGGTGGTTCTTGATGACCGTCTCCAGGATGTCCCACACCTCGGCGTCCCGGCGCTCCAGCATGCGCTTGGCGCTCTTGATGGTGTCCGCCAGGCCCTGCTCCTTGAGCCGGCGGATGATGAACGGCTGGTACAGCTCCAGCGCGATCTTCTTCGGCAGGCCGCACTGCCAGAGCTTGAGCTCCGGGCCGACGACGATGACCGAGCGCGCCGAGTAGTCGACGCGCTTGCCGAGCAGGTTCTCGCGGAAGCGGCCCTGCTTGCCCTTGATCATGTCGGTGATCGACTTGAGCGGGCGGTTGGAGGAGCCCAGCACCGGGCGGCGGCAGCGGCCGTTGTCGAACAGCGCGTCGACGGCCTGCTGGAGCATGCGCTTCTCGTTGCGGATGATGACCTCGGGGGCGTTGAGGTCCATCAGCTTCTTGAGGCGGTTGTTCCGGTTGATGATGCGCCGGTACAGGTCGTTGAGGTCGCTGGTGGCGAAGTTGCCGCTCTCCAGCATGACCAGCGGGCGCAGGTCCGGCGGGATCACGGGGATCACGTCGAGCACCATCCACGTCGGGTCGTTGGGGCTCTTGCGGATCGCCTCGACGATCTTGAGGCGCTTGGACAGGTCCTTCTGCTTCTGCTTGCTCTTCGTGTTGAAGAGGTCCTCGCGGAGCTTGACGGCCTCGTCGTCGAGGTCGAGCTTCATCGGGGAGAGCAGCTCGCGGACGGCCTCGGCGCCCATCATCGCGGTGAAGGTGCCGTGGCCGTGCTTCTCGAGGGCGACGCGGTACTCGTCCTCGGTGAGCATCTGCTTGAACTGCAGGTCGGTGGCGCCCGGGTCGGTGACCACGTAGTCCTGGAAGTAGACGACCTTCTCGATGTCGCCCGTCTTCATGGCGAGCAGGTTGCCGAGGCGGCTCGGCATCGCCTTGAAGTACCAGATGTGGACGATCGGCGCGGCCAGGTTGATGTGGCCCATCCGCTTGCGGCGCACGCGGCTGTGCGTGACCTTCACGCCGCAGCGGTCGCAGATGATGCCCTTGTACTTGGTGCCCTTGTACTTGCCGCACGCGCACTCGAAGTCGCGCTCCGGTCCGAAGATGCGCTCGCAGAACAGGCCGTCGCGCTCGGGACGGTAGGTGCGGTAGTTGATGGTCTCGGGCTTCTTGACCTCCCCGAAGCTCCAGCTGCGGATGTCGTTCGGGCCCGCGAGGGTGATCTTCACGGAGCCGATGTCGTTCACGCGGTCGTAGACGTTCTCAGACATGTGTCGCTCGCTTCCTGTGCCGCGTCGGCGCGGCGTGCGGTCGGTGTCGTGCGCTGGTTCAGTCGAGGATCGGACGGTCGTCGCCCGAGAGCTTCTCGAGCTGGATGTTCATCGCCAGGCCCTTGATCTCGTGGCAGAGGACGTCGAACACGACGGGCATTCCCGCCTCCAGGGTGTTCGTGCCCTTGACCATCGAGTCGTAGATCTTGGTGCGGCCCTCGACGTCGTCGCTCTTGACGGTGAGGAGCTCCTGCAGGACGTAGGCGGCGCCGTACGCCTCCAGGCCCCACACCTCCATCTCGCCGAAGCGCTGGCCGCCCGTGCGCGCCTTGCCGCCCAGCGGCTGCTGGGTGATCAGGCTGTACGGGCCCGTGCTGCGGGCGTGGATCTTGTCGTCCACCAGGTGGTGCAGCTTCAGGATGTACATGAAGCCGACCGTGGTCTTCTGCTTGAACGGCTCGCCGGTGCGGCCGTCGAACAGCTGCACCTTGCCCGTCCGC
Source organism: Phycisphaerales bacterium (assembly GCA_044351405.1). Classification (GTDB taxonomy): domain Bacteria; phylum Planctomycetota; class Phycisphaerae; order Phycisphaerales; family SM1A02; genus UBA966. Next base: position 2,685 of record JBILFU010000033.1, on the reverse strand, counting down.
GGCATGCTCGCGAGCAGCTCGCGCGGGGCGCCCGGGTCCCTGCCCGTGCGCTCGAACTCGCCGTTGCGGCGCGAGACGTGCTCGTTGGCCTCGTCCACGGCCTTGAAGATCTCGGCCTCGGTGGCGCCGTCGAAGACGGGCGTGACCGCCTGGAACCCGAGCACCTGCGCCGCCCAGCCCAGGTGCACCTCCAGGATCTGGCCGACGTTCATGCGGCTCGGCACGCCGAGCGGGTTCAGCAGCACGTCGACCGACGTGCCGTCCTCCAGGAACGGCATGTCCTCCTCGGGCACGATGCGGGCGATGACGCCCTTGTTGCCGTGGCGGCCTGCCATCTTGTCGCCCACCGAGAGCTGGCGCTTGGTGGCGACGTAGACCTTCACCATCTCGAGCACGCCCGAGGGCAGCTCGTCGCCGCGCTTCATGTGGCCGACCTTGCGCTCCTTCTCGGCGGCGATCGCCTTGATGCGCGGCCAGAACTGGCCGTAGGTCACCATGGCGGCGTCGCGCGCCTCCTTGGAGCCCTTCATCCACTTGTCGGAGAAGTTCTGGATCTGCTCCAGGATGACCTCCTCGATGTCGCTCGCGCCCACCTTCTGGCGGGTGCTCGGGTCGACCATCTCGGCGCCCAGCGCCTGGTTGACGAGCGCAACCATCTGCCGGAAGAGGGAGATGGCCTTCTTGTCCATCAGCTCCTCGTACTCGGCGATGTCCTTCTTCAGCTGCTTCTTCTGCTCCTCGTTGAGGTGCATGCGGCGGCTGAAGCGCTTGGCGCCGATGACGACGCCCTCGGTGCCGGCCGGCACCTCGAGCGAGTCGTTCTTCACGTCCTCTCCGGCGCGGCCGAAGATCGCGTGGAGGAGCTTCTCCTCGGGGCTGAGCTCGGACTTCGACTTCGGGCTGACCTTGCCGACGAGGATGTCGCCGGGTCCGACGCGGGCGCCGATCCGGATGACGCCGAACTCGTCGAGGTTGCGGAGCATCTTCTCGGCGACGTTCGGGATGTCCGCCGTGAACTCCTCGCGGCCGAGCTTGGTCTCGCGGATCTCCACGTCGAAGCTCTCGATGTGGATCGACGTGAAGACGTCGTCCTTCACGAGGCGCTCGTTGATGACGATGGCGTCCTCGAAGTTGTAGCCGTCGAACGTGTTGAAGGCGACGAGCGCGTTCTTGCCGATGGCGAGCTCGCCCATGCGGGTGCTGGCGCCGTCGGCGATGATCTGGCCGGCCTTCACCTTGTCGCCGGGCTTGACCACCGGGCGCTGGTTCTGGCAGGTGCGCTCGTTGAGGCCCGCGAACTTGCGCAGGACGTACTCGTCGGCGTTGTCGATGATGATGCGCTGGCCGTCCACGTAGGTGACCGTGCCGCCGCGGGCGGCCTTCACGATCATGCCGGAGTGGCCGCCCACGACGCGCTCCATGCCCGTGGCGATGCACGGCGGGTCCGCCTTCACCAGCGGCACGGCCTGGCGCTGCATGTTCGAGCCCATGAGCGCGCGGTTGGCGTCGTCGTGCTCGAGGAAGGGGATCAGCGATGCGCTGACGCCGACGATCTGCTTGGGGCTGATGTCGACGAACTGGACCTCCTCGGGCTCCACCAGCACCAGGTCGACGTCGTTCGACTCCTCGGTGTCGATGCGCTTGCGGGCCAGGACCTTCTCCATCTTGGCGTTGCGGAGGTTGGCGATGCGGCCGTCGTTGCCCATGGAGTCCGACGGCGCGAGGATGTGCTTGAGCTCCTCGTCGGCGCGCAGCTTGATGATCTTGCCGGTGGCCTTGCCCGACCTGACCTCGCGGTACGGGGTCTGCAGGAAGCCGTAGTCGTCGATCTCGGCGTAGATGCCCAGCGACGCGATCAGGCCGATGTTGGTGCCTTCCGGCGTCTCGATGGGGCAGATGCGGCCGTAGTGCGACAGGTGCACGTCGCGCACCTCGAAGCCGGCGCGCTTGCGGTTCAGGCCGCCCGGCCCGAGGGCCGAGAGGCGGCGCTCGTGGACCAGCATGGAGAGCGGGTTCGTCTGGTCGACCACCTGCGAGAGCTCGCTGCGGCCGAAGAAGAACTCGATGGCGCTGGAGATGCTCTTGCTGTTCACCAGGTCGGCGATCTTGCCGATCTCGCCCGGCTCCTTGACGCTCATGCGCTCCTGGACGGTGCGCTTGAGCTTGAGGAAGCCCTTGCGCATCTCCTCGGTCGCCAGCTCGTCGAGCGTGCGGAGGCGGCGGTTGCCCAGGTGGTCGATGTCGTCGACGAACTGGTCCTTGGCCTTGCCGCGCAGCTCGAGCAGGTAGCGGATGACGGCCAGGAAGTCCTCGGCGCGGATGCGCTGCATCTCCTCGCCGACCTTCTTGTAGCGGCCGTCGTGCTCGAACTTGCGGTTGATGCGGAAGCGGCCGACGCGCCCGAGGCGGTAGCGGCTGTCGTCGAAGAACTTCTCCTCGAAGAGCTTGCGCGCCTTGTCCACCTGCGGCGGGTTGCCGGGGCGGAGGCGGCCGTAGATCTTGAGGAGGGCGGCCTCGTGCTCGCTGACCTCCGCGAGGAAGTCCAACTTCTCCTCGGCCAGCGTGTTGAGGATCAGCGAGTCGCCCGGGTTGGCGACGACGCGGACCGTCCTCAGGTTGCTGGCCAGGATGTTCTCCAGGCCCTTCTCGCCGAGCTGCGCGCCGACGCGGCACAGCTCCTCGCCG
>JBILFU010000267.1:0-3196 GCA_044351405.1 Phycisphaerales bacterium | reverse complement strand
CACCCGGTAGGTCCGGCCGCCCGAGGCGAACTCCGCCGTGAAGGTCGCCTCCCGCGCGCCGACCTGCATGGTCGCGGCGTCGATCCGGCCGGTCCAGGAGACCCGCCCGACGGGCGTGCGCTCCGCACCCTTGCTCCAGCGCTCGAGGCTGCGGAAATGCTGCGCGCGCTGCTGGTCGGTCGACAGCGCCGGAAGTTCGGGATAGCTGACCAGGTAGTCCGACTGCAGCTTGGCCAGGAGGCCGCCGGGCCCGAACGACGGGTCCGCGGGCTCCGGCGAGGGGCCGGGCGCGGGCGGCGCCGGGCGAGCGCCGGCGGGCGCGGACTTCGCGGTCCCGGCCGGCACGGAACGGAGGGCGGCGATCGCCGTCTCCAGCTCCTTGATCCGGTCCTTGGCCTTGGCGAGCTCCTCGTCCCGGCGCGCGATCTCGGCGTTCAGCCGGTCGATCTCCTGCCGGAGGTCGTTCATCGACTGCGCCGGCGGGTCCTGGACCGGCGCGGCCGCAGCGGCAGGGCGGGCGAGGAGCAGGGCGCAGGTCACGAAGGCGGGAAGCATGGCGGGAATGATACGGAACGCGCGGCGATGCCCGCGTGCGCGCGCCCCGGTCCCAAATAGACTTCGGGGAGGACCGATGGACCGCATCCGATCGATCGTCTCGATGGCGCGCCGCCGGCTGCTCTGGTCGGCGTGGCTGGCGTCGGCGTGGCATGCGCTGGCCGCGGCGACGGTGCTGCTTGCGCTTGCGGTGGCGGCGCTGCGCTTGCTCGGCACCTGGCCCGCGACTGCGCCGGTCGTCGCGCTGACCGCGGGCGGCGCGCTCCTGGCGCTCGGCTGGTCCTGGCTGCGCGCGCGGCGCGCGGTCGCGCTGCGCAGCGCGGTACCCATGCTGGTGGACGAGCGGCTCGGGTCCGGCGAGCGGCTGTCCACGGCGCTCGCGCTCTCGGAGGACCCGCGGGCCGCGGGCGATCCGTTCGCCGCGGCGTCGATCGCGGACGCGGTCCGCTTCGCGTCCGACCCTCTGCTGCCCGCCGCGGTGCGCGCCGCCTTCCCGGTGCGGCTGCCGGCCCGGGCATGGTCGCTTCCCGCCGCGCTCGCCGTGCTGGTGCTGGTCTGGGTCGCGGTCCCGCGCCTGGGCGCTCCGCAGGGTTCCGCCGGTCCCGCCGGGAACGCCGCGCGCCAGGACGGCCCGTCGGAGGAGGAGCGCAGGCTGGCGGCGGTGGTCGCGCAGGTGGAGGCAAACCCGGACCTCGCCGACCGGCTCCGTGCCGAGCTGGAGGCGGCGCGGCGCGCGCTCGACGGCAAGGAGGCTCCCGCGCCGCGCGCGCCGGAGGACGCCGCCCGGGAGGCGATGCGGCGCACGGCGGAGCTGCAGGCGCGGCTCGAAGCCCTGTCCGAGGCGCCCGAGGCGCAGTCGGCGCGCGACCTCCGCGATGCGCTGGCGGAACTCGCGCTTCCGGAGGGCACGGGTCCGGTCCAGGACCTGGCCGAGGCGCTGAAGCGCGGCGACTTCGAATCGGCCCAGGACGCGTTGCAGTCACTGCAGCAGGCGGTCGAGGGCGACGTGGATCTCTCGGAGGAGGAGCGGGAGCGGCTCGCCTCGCAGCTCGGCGACCTTGCGTCGCAGCTCGAGCGGCTCTCGGGTGAGTCGGGAAGCCTCTCCAAGGCGCTCGAGCAGGCGGGCATGGATTCCGCGCTCGCCGGCAGCCCGGAGGCGCTCGAGCAGGCGCTCGCCCGCGCGTCGCAGCTCAACGAGTCGCAGAAGGCCGCGCTGCGGTCGAAGGCGAGCGGCGCGAAGGCCGCCAAGGAGCGGCTTGCGAAGATGAGCGACCGGGTGGGGAAGATGTGCAAGCAGTGCAGGAATCCCGGCAAGTCCCGGCCGTCGGACGGGGCGGCCGCGTCGGAGATGGCCGAGCTCCTGAACGACGCCGAGGCCGAGCAGCAGATGGCCATGGCCGCGCAGTCGGCGTCCGAGGCGTGCGGGAACCCGTCGGGCGCGGGGCCCGGGCGCTCCGGGGGGGCGGGCGGCGGCATCGGCACCGGCGGGACGGTGAACCGCGGCGAGGACCGCGACGCCGTCCAGGGCAAGGACCGCTTCGGCACGCAGGCGCGCCGGGAGACGGGCGAGCGGCGCGACGGGAACGTCATCGCGCAGCAGCTGGTCGCCGGCGAGGCGCCGGTCGGCGAGAGCCGCGTGGCGCTCGAGGAAGTGGCGTCGCGCATCGCGCCCGGGTACGAGCGCGGCACGGAGGACGATCCCGTGCCCGCGCACCTGCGCGAGGTGCACAAGCAGTACTTCGGCGACCTCCGCAAGCGGCTCGAGCGCAAGGGCGTGAAGGTGCCGGACGCGCCGGCGCAGGAGCGCCCCGCGGCGGGAGCGCCTGCCGCCGGGCCGGAAGGCGGCGATGGCCGCTGACGCCGCGACCGCGCGCACGGAGGCGCCGGCCCCGCTCGACGAGGGCATCGACGACGAGTCCACGGCCCGCGAGCACTGCGCCGCGTTCCGCGAGGTCGCCGACCGGCTGCGCGCGGCGGTGGGCGAGCGGCTCGTCGGGCAGCGCGCGGTGGTCGACCAGTGCCTGTGGGCGCTCTTCGCAGGAGGCCACGTGCTGCTCGAGGGCGTGCCCGGGCTCGGGAAGACGCTCCTGGTGCGAACGCTCGGGGACGCGATGCGCCTGGCCTTCGCGCGGATCCAGTTCACGCCGGACCTGATGCCCGCGGACATCGTCGGCACGCAGATCCTGGTGGACGACGAGCACGGGCGCCGCGCGATGAGGTTTCGGCCCGGGCCGGTCTTCACGCAGCTCCTCCTCGCGGACGAAGTGAACCGCGCCAGCCCGAAGAGCCAGTCGGCCCTCCTGGAGGCGATGCAGGAGCGCTCCGTGACCGTCGGGGGCGAGACGCACCGGCTGCAGTCGCCGTTCCTGGTGCTCGCCACGCAGAACCCGGTGGAGCAGGAGGGCACCTACCCGCTCCCCGAGGCGCAGCTCGACCGGTTCCTCCTGAAGGTGACGGTCCCGGCCGTGGAGCGGGAGGACCTGATGGAGATCCTGCGCCGCACGACCGCCGCGGCGCAGCCCGCCGTGGAGCCGGTGCTGGACGCCGCGCGCATCGCGCAGGCGCAGCGCCTGGCGCGGCGCATCGTGGTCGCGGACCCGGTGCAGGACTACGTGATCCGCCTGGTGCTCGCGACCCATCC
>JBILFU010000266.1:0-3198 GCA_044351405.1 Phycisphaerales bacterium | reverse complement strand
AGCCGCGGCCCGACTCGGTGGCGCCCGACATCCTGGAGGTGGCGGAGTCGCTGCGCGCGCGCGGCGAGCGCCCGGCGCGGCTCTGGTGGGACCGCCTGCCCGCGGCGGGCGGGGAGGAGGTCCGGCTCGAGCTCAACGACGCGGTGCGGACGTCGATCCTCCTTCGCAAGGCGCTGCACCTCTTCCGGCTGGTGCGCGCGGGTCTCGAGCATTCGCCCCGCCTGGCGCCGCCGCAGCCGGAGCTGGAGCGCATCGCGGTGCCGCGGCGCAGCTTCGGCCTGGGACCGACGGGCGCGCTCGACGCGGTGCGCTCGGTGCTGGCCGAGGCTTGCGCCGAGGTGGCGCGCGTCGACCCGGACGCACCGGAGGCGCCGACGCGCGCGCTGGCGCTCGAGGGCAGCCCCGCGCCGCAGGCCGAGATCGTCACCGAAGTCGAGCTGTGGGAGCGTCGCCGCTTCGCGCAGGAGGGACCTGCCGCGATCCAGCAGGCCGCGCTCGACCCGCAGCCGACGCTCTTCGTGGTGGTCGACCTCGGCGGCAGCGACGTCGTCGACGTGGAGCGCCTGGCGAACGCCGCCGTGCCCGTCCGCGCGGCGGCGCGCTTCTCCGTGAGCCACTGCGACCTGAACGACCGGCCGGGACTCGTCTCGGCCATCGTGGCCGCCGCCCGCCGCGACGGCGTCGCGGTGGTGGTCGCGCACGACGGACCGCCGGCGCGCCGCGACATCCGGCAGCTCGAGGCGAGCGTCGAGGAGGCCGACCGCCTGGGATTCACGCCGCGCCAGCTCCTGATCTGGCCGGCGGACACCGGCTGCGACATCCGGCCGATCCCGCAGGCGACCCTGATGGAGCGCGGCCTCGAGCGCGGGCTCGACCCGCTGCAGACGGAGTTCGTGCGCGAGACGCTGCCCGCGGGGCAGTCGCTCCCGCTCAAGGTGGAGGTGAGCGCGCTCCTTGAGCAGGTCGAGGTGCTGCGGACGCGGCCGCCGCTCATCCGTGCCGGTGACGGCGTGCGCATCCGCCCGCCGCGCCCGGTGCACGCGCGCGAGGGGCGCTGGCGCTGCCACGTGGCGGGCTTCCGCGGCGACACGCCCGGGATCGCGGTGACCGCGCTCTGCGAGGCGGGCCGCGCGATGGGCTACCGCGTCCAGGCGCTCTACCACCCGACGCCCGTCGGTCCGGGCCGGCGCGCGTGGGGGCAGGTGCTCTTCACCGGCGAGGACGAGGGCCCCGATGCCCGCACGCTCACGCCGCAGTGCCCGTACGGCGAGGCGGACCTCCTGCTCGGCTTCGACGCCGTCGAGACGCTCCGGGCGGTGGGCCCCGACCCGTACCTGCGCGTGGCCGCGCCCGACAAGACCTACGTGGTGGCGAACCTCGGCGCCTTCGAGGACCAGGTGCAGTCGGAGCTCTCCGCGGCGCTCGAGACGCTGCCGCGCGCGCTGTCGCGCGCGACCCACGCCGAGGGCGCGCTGCTCGCCGACATCTGCGGCACCGCGCGCCGCGAGTTCCTCACCGACCGCGTGGCGGACCTGGTCGCTCTGGGTGCGGCGTTCCAGCGCGGGTTCGTCCCGGTCTCGGTGGAGTCGCTCGAGGCCGCGATGCGCCGGCTGGAGTCTCGCGGCTACGGGCGCTCGCTCGAGGCGTTCGACTTCGGGCGCCGCCTCGCCGAGGGGCTGGAGACGGCCGAGGCGGAGTCGCGCCGCGGCGAGAGCCTGGGACGCCTGGTGCGCCGTACCGCGCTCGAGATCGAGGCGTCGCGGCACGGCGGCCGCCGCCGTGCGCGGCACTTCCGCGAGATCGTGCGTGACGCCATCGACGCCATGCCGTCGCTCTACGCGACCAACGACGGCCGTGCCGCGCTGCGCGACTTCGTGAACGCCGCGGCGCGCTGCATCTCCTGGGGCGGTCCCCGGCACCTGCGCTGGTTCGCCGGCCTCGTGCGCGAGATGCACGACGCGGACCCGACGCGCGAGCTCTGCACCTACGGCATCCTGCCGCTGGCGGAGGCGGCGCTCATCCGCGACGCGCTCTACGTGGCCGCCATGCAGTCGGGGGTCGGCCAGGCGCGCCGCATCCGCGAGCGCCTGGGGGTGCGCGAGAACCGCGGCGACCAGATGTACCGCCGCTACCTGAACCGCATCGAGGTGGTGCTCGGCCGCACGCGCTGGCGGCTCGACCTCCGTTCGAGCGACTGGGCCGCGCAGCTGGCGCTCATCCTCTGGCGCGTGGTGCCCAACGAGCTGCGCGGGCAGCCGGAGGACCGCCGGGCCCGTGCGGCGGTCCTCGAGCTGGTGGAGCGCGCCATGCACGCGCCCGCCGAGCGCGCCCGCTGGGTGGCCGCGGTGCGGCAGCTGCACGAGCTGGCCGCCACGCACCGCCTGCACGGGCTCCCGGCCGGCGAGGTGGAGCGGATCTGCGCGAGCTGAGTTACGGGACGCGCTCTGCCGCGTTCGCGGGGGTGCAACGGGCTTCGGGTTGTTTCCGCGGTTCGTTCCTTGAACGGGGTGCCCGCCGGGCTACCTTCGGTCGGGCCGCCGCGCGCGCCGCGGGCCGCGTCACCATGAGGTTCCTCCGTCCGCTGTCCCTCGTGCTCCTTGCCTGCGCGGCGCTCCTTCCCGCGGGACGGGCCGCCGCCGACGGTCCCTCCGTCGCCCGGCGCTGGACGGACACGCTGCTCGAATCGATCCGCCGCGACTTCGGCCGCCCGACGGTGCATGCCCGCAACCTCTTCCACACCAGCGTCGCCATGTACGACGCGTGGGCCGCCTTCGACCAGGTGGCGCAGCCGTGGCTCGTGCAGGAGCGGCACTCGGCGGCCGATCCGGCGGCGGCGCGCAACGTGGCCATCAGCCACGCGGCCTATCGGGTGCTCCTCGACCGATTCTCCTCGAGCCCCGGCGCGGCGGTGATGCTGCCGCGCTACGCGGCGCTGATGGCGGAGTACGGCTGCGATCCCGCGTTCGCGTCGACGGTCGGGGACTCGCCTGCCGCCATCGGCAACCGGATCGGCCAGGCGGTGGTGGCCTTCGGCCTGGCGGACGAGTCGAACCAGCAGGGCGGCTACGCCAACCGCGTGTACCAGCCGGTGAACCCGCCGCTCATCGTGGCGCTGCCGGGCAACGCGCAGGCGGTGGACGTGCGCCGCTACCAGCCGCTGACGCTGACCTACTTCGTCGACCAGAACGGGTTCCCGAT
>JBILFU010000265.1:0-3208 GCA_044351405.1 Phycisphaerales bacterium | reverse complement strand
GAGCGGGCACCAACATCGGCATCGTCAACTGCAACCAGCCGGCGCCCGCCTACCTGATCGCCGATCCGCTGTCGGTCCCGATTACCTACGCGCAGTTCCTCCCGGCGCGCTGCACCCTCTCCGGCGCATGCAACAACATCAACGCGTGCGAGGCCACGCCGGTCGGCGTCCAGTGCGTGTACGGATGCAACCAGAAGACCTGCTGCGACGCGGTGTCCGGGCTGCTCCCGTACTGCACCGACGAGGCGCAGAGCGCCGGCTGGGACGCCGCCTGCGCGGCCTACGCCAACACCCTGTGCGGCGGCCCGCAGAACACCGTCTACAGCGGCGGCGGCGGCCTCGGCGGCCCCGGCATTCCCACCTTCTACTCCTACGACCCCTGCTTCGCGATGCGCGGCCCCATCCTGCCGCCCGGCTACTACCCGCCGTACAACCAGGCCAACCCGCTGACGGCAAACAACGACGCCATGGTCTACGGCGTCCCGCAGAACATCGGCCCCATCCCGGTGCTTGCCCAGCCCGAGTACCCCGACGAGTACCCGGCCGGGTGCGTGGAGCCCAACAGCGCGGTCAGTCCCGACAACTGCTTCAACGGACTGGCGTCGTCCTGCGATGCCTGCCCCCCCTGCTGCTGCGGCACGGCGAACGAGGACGACCCGACGCCCGACGGACAGTTCGGCGGCAACCGCAAGCCCTGCTGCAGCCTCCCCGCGGAGTTCGGCCTGCCGTCCTGCGCGTACTCGGACACGACGCTCGCGGTCCCCTCGCAGCTGCTGACCTACGTCACGTCGGGCAACGGGTCCTACCTCCCGACCAACGTCCAGTCCGGGACCACCCAGTTCCCCGGCAACGCGACCGCGGGCCTCGTCCGGGTCGCCTATCCGTCCGGCTCTCCGTCCGACGAAGGCGATGCCACGACCGGCGTGCCGCAGCAGGCCAAGCCCGACCCGAGCCTGGAGGGCATCGGCTACTCCATCTCCGGCAACTGCCTGACGGCGACGCCCGGCACCGTCGGCTGCAACCAGACGCCCTGCTGCGTGCTGGTCTGCCGCCAGGACCCGAGCTGCTGCGAGTCGGAGTGGGACGAGAACTGCGTCTCGCTCGCCGTCCTGGGTGCGGCCGATCCCGACGGCGCAGGCCCGCTGACGCCGGCCTGCTCGGGCGGCCAGCTTGACACGGACGTGTTCCCGAAGGACGGCACCACGCCGATCCTCACCGGCGGCACGATCTCGACCGCCACCGCCACTGGCACCTTGGTCGCGCGCGGCGTCCAGCTCTACACGACGGGGCGGCCGGTGCTGGCCTCCAGCGCTCCCATCCCCACCGGCACGCCGATCCCGCTGTCCACGCTGCCGACGCTGAACAGCGCCTCCGAGGCGTCGCGCACCAACCCGAAGTCGAACCTGGGCACCCTCTCCTTCCTCGGCACGGGCTATCGGGGCGGCGGCCTCGACTTCCAGGCGTGGGAGGCCCTCATGCTCCAGCTGGGGCTGAACCCCCAGACCCAGGGCTACGGCCAGGGCGTGACCGTCGCGGTGCTGGACTACTCGGCCTTCGTCAACCACGAGGACCTGAAGAACCGCGTGACCGCGGAGCCGAACCAGACCATCCTGCTGATCGACTCGGCCCCGGTGCGTCCGCAGCACGGCACGGCGGTGCTCGGCGTCGTCGGCGCCGAGAAGAACTCGATCGGCGTGACGGGCGTCGCGTGGGGCGCGCGCATGCGCTTCTACCCGGTCGCGAGCCGCGAGGAGGGCTTCCGCCTGACGAATGCGCTCGCGAACGCGATCACCGACCTCGACCAGGGCGACGTCATCCTGATGCCGCTGGCCCTCGGCCAGCAGGTCGGGTCGGAGGCGGCGGGATTCACCATCCTCGCGGACCCGTCGGTGTTCCTGCTCGCGACGCTCGCCGGCCAGTCCGGGATCGCGGTCGTGGTGTCGGCCGGAAACGACTCCGCGCCGGTGGTGACGAGCCCCGACGACACCGCAGACTCCGGGGCGTTCGTCGTCGGAGCCTGCTGGCCGGGCCAGCAGCTCGGGTTCAACCCGCAGGACGGCTCGCCCGCGCAGCTTGCGTTCCCGGGCAACAACTACTGCCGGATGCCGCAGTCCAACTTCTCCGACCCGGAGGCCGCCACCAACGCGGTGCACTGCTCGGGCTGGGGCACCGGCGTCGCCACCACGGGATGGGTGGAACCCGGCCTGTACCGGGGCGACAACACGTCGACGGACCCGCTGCAGGTCAACCAGCTGCGAACCTATTCCGCGCAGTTCGGCGGCACGAGCGCCGCGGCGGCCATGATCGCGGGCTGGGTGGCGTGCGTGCAGGGCTTCGCGAAGGCGTACGGCGAGGCGCCGCTCGGGACCTTCGTCCCCGCACCGGGCCTGCCGCCGCAGCTCCGTGACCAGATCACCCGTCCGAGCAACATCAACAAGCAGTGCGGCGAGGACTACTCGACCGGGTTCCCCGGCTTCCCGCAGAACGGCTCCGCCGCGGTCGGCGACATCCTGCGGACGCAGCAGGTCATCGCCCGCATCGGCGGATTCCCCAACTGCGGCCCCACCCTGTCGAGCGTGATCGCGAATACGCCCGGCGGAACCGGCGGCGGCGCGCAGAGCGGTCGCATCTACACGGTGGTCACCGGGACCCAGGAATCGGGCTCGGGCAACTCCCTGTACACGACCGACGGACGCTTCATGCGGATCGCCGCGGTGCGGCGCCGCGCCGGAACCGCGGGCCAGGGAGCGATGACCCCGCTGCTCTACCCGATCACGGGCGGCACGACCGACCTGCAGATCGAGCGCCGGATTTCCTCGCCCCCGCAGGACCTCACCATCGTCGGGCTCCAGTGCCGGTCGCGCACGTCGGCACCGGCGCCGGTCTACGAGCTGGTGTACTTCTACAACTTCCTGCTCGGCCGCTGGCAGTCGGCGGGGAGCCTGTTCCTCTCCGCGACGACGCTGAGCACCCTGGTCGCGACCCCGGCCGGCGACCTGACCCAGTTCGCCCTGTCCAACTCGAGCGGCGGAAGCACCCTGTACGGGCGCGTCTACACCGTGGGGTTCACCCAGGGCGTCTACAGCGTGCTCCACGACCGCGTGGACCTCGACGTCTCCGAGAACATCCTGATCCTCGATTGACGGACGGCAGCGCCACCGCCGCCGAGGCACGGCAACCTCCACGACTCCCGCTTCCGGCGGGCCGC
>JBILFU010000264.1:0-3210 GCA_044351405.1 Phycisphaerales bacterium | reverse complement strand
TGCATCGCGGCGGAGCTCGTGCAGGCGAGCGAGCAGTTCCTGCTCGGCGCCGAGATCGCGCTCGTCCTCTTCGGCATCGGCGGCCTGGTGCGGTTCCGCACCATCTTCGACGACCCGGGCCAGACCGGCGTGGCGATCGTGGCCACGATCCTCGGGCTCGCGTGCGGCTGCAGCGAGTACTCGCTCGCCGCGCTCGCGCTGGTCGTGGTGTTCCTGGTGAACTGGTGGATGAACAGCACCGCGATCCTGCAGGTGCGGGTGCGCGCCCGCAAGCACGCGGACCTCTCGCAGGTGCAGGCCGCGACCACCGCGGTGCTGCAGGAGCACGGATTCGGGCTGCTGCACGCGTCCCAGGACCCGGGCGACCGGACCTTCGAGGCCTACGCGCGCACCGGCAGCGGCTTCGACATGTCGGCGCTCTCCGCCGCGATCCAGGCCGCGGTCCCCGGCGCGCGCGTGCGGATCAAGGCATCGTGAACGCGCCGGCCGTCGAGGCCACGGGCGTCGGACGGACCTACCCGGACGGGACCGTCGCGCTGCGCGGCGCCTCGTTCGCCGCGGCCGCGGGGCGCATCACCGCGCTCGTCGGGCCGTCGGGCTGCGGCAAGACCACCTTGCTGCGGATCGTGGGCGGGCTCGATCGCCCGACGGCCGGGGAGGTGCGCGCGGGCGCGGCCGGCGCGACCGGCACGGCGCCCGCAATCGCCTTCGCGTTCCAGGAGCCGCGGCTCCTTCCGTGGCGCAACGTGCTCTCGAACGTGGCGCTCCCGCTCGAGCTCGCGGGCGTGCCGCGCGCGGAGCGGCTCGATCGCGCCCGGGAGATGCTCGGACGCGTGCAGCTCGCGGACGCCGAGCGCAGGCTGCCGGGGCAGCTCTCGGGCGGCATGCGCATGCGTGCGTCGATCGCGCGGGCGCTCGTGACGCGGCCGTCGCTCCTCCTCCTCGACGAGCCCTTCGGCGCGCTCGACGAGATCACGCGCCACGCGCTCGACGACATGCTGCTCGGGCTCAACGCGTCGCTCGGGATGACCGTGCTCCTCGTGACGCACTCGATCACGGAGGCGGCCTACCTCGGCGACCGCGTCGTGGTGATGGCGCCGGCGCCCGGGCGCGTGGTGCGGACGTTCGACCCGGGGTTCGCGGCGCGGACGCCCGCCCTGCGCGCCTCGGCCGAGTTCGCGGCCTGCGCGGCCGAGGTCCTGCGCGCGCTCGGCGAGGCATCGATGCGTGCGGGGGCCGCGGCGTGAGCGGCGCCGCTCACGGCGTGCCGCGTCGCCTGGCCGCCGCCGTGCTGCCGCCCGTCGCCGTGGTGGCCGCGCTCGTCGCTGCCTGGGAGGTCGCGGTCCGCGCCGTCCCGCTCGACGCGTTCGTCGTGCCGCCGCCCGCGGCCGTCTTGCGCACGGCGATCGACATGCGCGCCGACCTCGCGGCGGCCGGCCTGCGCACGGCGGCGAGCGCGGCCGCCGGCTTCGCGATCGCCGCCGCCGCGGGCGTGCTGGCGGGCAGCGTGCTCGGCACGAGCCGGTTCCTGATGCGCGGCCTCTACCCCATCGCGACCCTCCTGCAGATGGTGCCGCTGGTCGCGATCGCGCCGATGCTCGTGATCTGGTGCGGCTTCGGGCCGCGCACGGCGATCGCGAGCGCGGCGATCGTGAGCGTCTTCCCGGTGCTCGCCGCCACGCTCGACGGCATCCGCTCGGTGGACCCGGGGCTCGTCGAGCTCTTCCGCGTGAACCGCGCGACGCGGCTCGCGCGCTGGCGCAAGCTCGACCTGCCGTGGGCGCTGCCGTCGATCGTCACGGGCCTGCGGATCGCGGCGGGGCTCTCGGTGATCGGCGCGATCGTCGGCGAGTTCGTCGGCGCGTTCGCGGGCGACCGGGCGCCGGTCGGCATGCTGATCCTCTCGGCGATGCGCGAGACGCGTCCTGACGTGGTGTTCGCCGCGGTGGGGACGGCCGCGCTCGCGGGCTTCGCCTTGTTCGGCGCGGTGAGCGCGCTCGGCTGGCTCCTCCTGCGCCGCTGGCACGCGTCCGAGGCCTGATCGGGCCGCGGCTATCCTCGCGGGCATGACACGCGCGCCCCGAGCCGTCGCGAACCTGGCCGCAACGATCGGGGCGCTCGCCGCGGCGATCGCCCTCTCTTCATGCTCCGGGCCCGCCGATCCCGCCGGCGCGCCCGCGCCGGCGAAGGTCAGGCTCCAGCTCAACTGGGTCCCCGAGCCCGAGTTCGGCGGCATGTTCGCCGCCGAGCAGGACGGCCTGTTCGCGCGCGAGGGCCTGGCGGTCGAGCTCATCGCGGGATCCGCGGGCACGCCGGTGCCGCAGATGGTCGCGAGCGGGACGGTCGAGTTCGGCGTCATGAGCGGCGACCAGCTCCTCGCGCTGCGCGAGCGCGGCGGCGGCGCGGTCGCGGTCTTCGCCGTCTTCCACACGAGCCCGACGGGCGTGATGGTCAAGGAGTCGTCGCCGCACCGCTCGCTCGAGGCGCTCTGGAAGAGCGACGCCACGGTCGCCATGGAGGCCGGGCTGCCCTTCGTGCGCTACCTCAACGGGCGCTTCCCGGGCGGCAAGGTGCGCATCGTGCCCACGGGCTCCGGGATCGCGGCGTTCGAGAACGGCACCGTCGATGCCCAGCAGTGCTTCATCTCCGCCGAGCCGGTGCAGATGGAGCTGAGGAAGGTGCCCGTGCGCGTCTACTCGCTCGCCGAGGGCGGCTACGACCCGTACACCGTGACGGTGGCGGCGAACGCCGGGTTCCTCCGCACGGACCGCGCCGCGTGCGAGAGGCTCGTGCGCGCGCTCCGCGAGGGATGGACGCGATACCTGGCGGATCCGGGGAAGTACAACGCGGCGATCGCGAAGCTCAACCCCGCGATGACGATCGAGGCGATGGACGTCGCCGCCCGGAAGCAGCACGACCTCGTCGCCCCGAAGGCGGGCGACGAGGTCGGCTGGATGACGCGGGAGCGCTGGTCCACCCTGGCGGCGCAGCTCGTCGAGCTGGGCACGCTGAAGGAGGCGCCGAAGGTCATCGACGACGCGTTCTGGAACGCGCCCCGGTGACCCAGGCGAGCGCGGCCGCGGCGAGCGCGCCCGGCGCGGGCACCAGGTTGGCCTCGGCCCACTCGACGGCCGCCTCGTGCTCGGCCTCGGACATGCCGAGGTTCAGCACCACCCAGAGCGGCGCGCTCGCCGTGAGGCCGGATGCCCC
>JBILFU010000263.1:0-3235 GCA_044351405.1 Phycisphaerales bacterium | reverse complement strand
CCCCGTGCTGGTCACCGACCCCAAGGACATCGCCCACGCCGAGGCCGCCGCGGAACGCGTGGTCGAGGTGCACCGCAGGCTGGTCGGCTTCCTCCGCACGGGCCAGACGCTCCCGGAGATCGACTCGTTCGTCGGCGCCGCGCTCAAGGACCTCGGCTGCGAGAGCTGCTTCCTGGGCTACCAGGTGCGCGGCCACCCGCCCTACCCGAGCCACGCCTGCCTCAGCCTGAACGACTGCGTCGTCCACGGCACGCACCTGACGTCGCGCGATCCCGTCAAGCGGGGCGACCTCCTCTCCGTCGACATCGGCGTCCGCCACCAGGGCTGGATCGGCGATGCCGCCTGGACCTACTCCTTCGGCGAGCCCGACAAGCTGGCGCGCGCGCTCATGGAGAGCGGCAAGGAGAGCCTCCGCCGCGGCATCGCCGCGATGCGTCCGCACCGACCGCTCATCGACTGGGCGAAGGCCGTCCAGCACCACGTCGAGCGCGAGTGCGGCTTCCACCTGGTGCGCGGGCTCGGCGGCCACGGCATCGGCCGCAGCCTGCACGGCGCGCCGTTCGTGTCCAACGTCGTGCCTTCCTATCCCGGCGAGTGGGCCGAGGCCTGGAAGCCCTGGCAGCCCGGCATGCTGGTCGCGGTCGAGCCGATGATCGCCGTCGGCACGACGGAGACGCGCACCAAGGGCCGCGAATGGCCCATCTGGACCGCCGACGGCACGCTCGCCGTCCACTACGAGGCGGACGTCCTCGTCACCGAGCAGGGGCCGCGAAACCTGACCCCCGGACTCTTCGACCTTCCGGACGTGATCGCCGGGTGAGGTGACCGCCCGCCCGCCAATGAACCGCCCCCGCGCGCGTCGGCGCACGGGGGCGAAGTCCCCGCGTCGGCGGGATCACTGCGGTCTGCCAACCGGCGGTCGGCGCCGACGCACGCGATGGGTCAGCGGCGAAGGCGGGTGCCGATCAGGCCGGCGACGGCGAGCAGCGACACGGCGCCGGGGGCGGGCACGGCGGCGAAGTACAGGTTGTCCGCGGTGGGGTAGACGGAGACCTCGCCGGTCGCCGCGGTGCTCGAGACGGAGATCGTGGTGATCTGCGCACCGAGGGAGTAGAAGCCGACGAACTCGGACGGCGTCGAGGCGAATCCGATGAAGGCCGAGCCGTCGTTCAGGGTGACCTGGATGATGGCGGGGACGGCGTTGAAGCTGGCATCGGTGCCGAAGAAGTTGCCGCCGACGCCCTGGACGCCCGGGCTCATCGAGAAGGTGATGGTCTCCGGCAGCACGGTCGAGAACTGGCCGTTCTGGACGGACAGGCCGCCGGCGGCCACCGCGGTCCAGTTGATGCCGCCGACCGAGGACGAGTACGGGCTGGCGTAGGTGCCGTTGGCGATTCCGTTGAAGGTCTCGGTGATGACCGGGGTGCCGCTGAGGGCGGAGAACGAGCTCCACAGGGCGAAGTCGGTGAACCGGATGATGCTGGCCGAGGAGGCCGAGGTCAGGGCGGACGCGGCGAACACGCAGGCAGCGAGGCGGGCGGAGGTCATGGCAGTGACTCCTGAGAGGAAAGGGTTGTCAGTGGCGGGAAGCGGACGGAACCGGGGAAGAGGGAACTCCCCGACGCCCCTCTCAACGAGAACGGGGTGCGCCACCCATCACGCCGCGGAGAAAATTCCGGCATTTGCCATAATGTCCAATAAAACCACTCTTTCAACTCTATAAGCCCCGTCTGGCCCGCGGAGATTCCTCTAGCCTCCGGCCATGCTCATCACCCTGCTCCTCGCCTCGGCCGCCGCCGTCCCCCCGCAGACCACGACCGCCCCGGTCACCGACGACTACGCCGGCACCCCCGTCACCGACGCCTACCGCTGGCTGGAGCCCCTCGAGAAGGACTCGCCGGAGGTGAAGGCCTGGACGGACGCCCAGCTCGCCCACCTGCGCTCGACGCTCGACCCCCTGCGCTGCCGCGAGGAGCTCCGCACCAAGCTCACCCCGCTGATGCAGATCACCAGCTGGGGAGTGCCCACGATCCGCGGCCCGTACTACTTCTACTCGATGCGCGAGGGCAAGATGAACCAGCCCGCCGTCTACGCCCGCAACGGCGGCGCCAACGTCGGCGCCGAGATGATCCTCGACCCGAACATCATGGACACCACCGGCCTGACCTCCGTCGACTGGTGGGCGCCCTCGTGGCAGGGCTCCAAGTTCGCCTACGGCACCTCGAAGTCCGGCAGCGAGATGAGCGTCCTCAAGGTGATGCACACCGACACCAAGGAGCACTTCAAGGACGAGATCGCGGGCAAGGTCACCTTCGGCGGCTGGAACCAGTGGGGCGACGCATTCGTCTACTCCAAGCTCACCGACCCGAAGGACCCCTACAGCCGCGTGGTCTGCTTCCACAGGCTCGGCGAGCCCGTGGAGAAGGATCCCGTCTTCCTCAGGCAGGAGAAGCCCTCCGAGGTTCCCTTCGGCGCGCTGACCTCCGAGGACAGGTGGGTGCTCCTCGGCATGACCCGCGGCTGGACCGAGAACGACCTCTGGGCCGCGAAGCTCTCCGAAATCCAGGGCGGACGCGGCAACCGCATCGCCGTCGCCGTCGGCCGCGGCGCGCAGTTCACGCCCGTGGAGGTCGTGGGCGACGACCTGTACATGACCACCACGCTCGGCGCGCCGAACACGCGCCTCGTCCGGGTAGACCTCAACAACCCGGCCGAATCCAGCTGGAAGGACGTGATCCCGGAGCGCAGGGACGCGGTGATGGCGCAGGTCGAGTTCGGCAAGGAGGAGATCGTGGTCGTGTGGCAGAAGGACGCGCACGACCTGGTGAGCACCTACAAGTACGACGGCAAGCCCGCGGGCGACATCCCGCTGCCGGGCCTCGGCAGCGTGTCCGTGCAGTGCGACCGCAAGCACACGGAGATGTTCCTGAGCTTCGCGAGCTACAACAGCCCGCGCACCGTCTACCGCCTCGACCTCTTCTGGAAGCCCTACAAGCCGGAGGTCTGGGCAAGGCCCGAGGTGCCAGTCAAGCTCGATGACATCGAGGTCTCGCAGATCCGCGCGACCAGCAAGGACGGCACGCAGGTGCCGGCCTTCGTGGTGATGAGGCGCGGCACGAAGATGGACGGCTCCAACCCGTGCGTCCTCTACGGCTACGGCGGCTTCGACGTCAGCCTCAAGCCCGAGTTCATGCCGACGATCGTGCCGTTCGTCGAGAAGGGCGGCATCTACGTG
>JBILFU010000262.1:0-3243 GCA_044351405.1 Phycisphaerales bacterium | reverse complement strand
CCGAGCGGCGCGCCCAGCTGCTCGCTGACCTCGCGCAGCGTGAAGCCCTGCAGATACGTGCGCTCGATCACCACGCGCTGCAGTTCCGGAAGCTCCGCGACGCGCCGCCGGAGCACCTCCAGGTCGTGGACGCCTCCCGGCGGCTCCGGCGGCAAGGTGGAAGGACCCGCGCTTTCGAGCGCGGAATCCAAGCCCAATTGCTCAGGCCGGGCGCCCTTGCGGCGCAGCCGGTCGATCAGGTGGCGGCGCGTGATGAGCATGACCCAGGTGACCAACCTGGCGCGGTGGGGATCGAAGCGGTCGGCCGTCTGCCAGAGCCGCACGAACGACTCCTGCACGGCGTCGTCCGCCTCCGCGCGCGACGAAAGCACCTGCCGCGCCGCCTTGTAGACCAGTCCCACGAAACGGTCGTACAGCTCGGCCATCGCGGCCTCGTCGCCGTGCCCCACCCGCTGCATGAGCATCCAGTCCTGGCGGTCGCCTGCGTCCATTGCGCCTCCTCGGGCGGTGGCCGGAAACTGCTGCGGCACCCACCAGTCTGCCTTCGGTTCCCGGCTACTGGCATCGCCATTCCCCGGAAATTCGTTCAGAATTCCCTTGAGGTCCGCCTTCAGGGTGGCAAACTAAACAATTGGAGGCACCCCGCCCGGGGTCCGATCACCGCGATCGGGCCCTCGCGAGGGCCCTCCGCGCCGAATTCCAGATGCGAACCTGCATCCGCGAACACCAGAGCGCCGCCCCCGCGCACCCCGCGCGGCGGGGGTTCACCCTCGTCGAGATGGTGGTGAGCCTGGGTGTCGTGGCCCTGCTCTGCGGCATCCTGCTGCCGTCGCTTCGGGCGACGCGCGAGTCGAGCAGCCGACTTCGCTGCGCCTGCAACCTGCGCCAGCAGGGCATCGCCCTGTCGGCGTACTCGGACGCCAACAACGGCCGGCTGCCGCACACGTGGGCGGTCGACCCGGCGAACGGCCTGCCCTCGCCGGGCGAGCTGATGGCCACGCGCACCGCGACGATCCACGGCGGCGAATGGCAGGGCATCGGCCGGCTCCTCCCCTATCTCGGCGACAACTGCGAGTGCATGTACTGCCCCAGCCACCATGGCAGCCACGCGCTCGATCGGTGGTCGACCGCCTACGCGTCGGCGGCGAACACGCGCATCTACTCGAACTACCACTACAGCGGTCACCTGATGCACTGGCTGCCGCAGGGCACCCCCGGCAGGAACAGCCCCACGCGGCTCGATGCGGGGCGATCGCTGGTCGTCCTCACCGACGGCCTGCGAACGCAGTCCGACTTCAACCACGGCAACGGCCTCAACAGGCTGTTCGGCGACCTCAGCGTGGAGTGGTGGCTGGATCGTCAAGACGACCCGCTGCGGGCACGACTGCCGGCCAGCATGAGCGAGGGCCTCGAGGTCCAGCTAAACTCCGAGACGTTCCGGGTGGCCTGGAACGCGATCAGCGGCATTCCCGAGGGCCAGTGACGCCCTGCCCCGGGGCCGGCCGAGTCATCGAGCGCGGATGCGGGCGTGCTGCGCCAGGTGCGCGCTGACGCCCAAGCGCCACGTTCGGTAGTCGCACCACTCCCAGCGCGGGCCGATGCGCATGGTGTCGATCCGCAGCACCGGGAAGTCGGCGGGATAGGTCGCGAGCCAGCCGGTCGCCGCCCACGGCGGCGCTGCCGCCGTCCCGCGGGGCAGCGACGAGAGGACGACGCTCCCCGGCGTGCAGTTGAGGTCGCCGACGACGAGGTCCGGCTCGCGCGGCGGGGGCGCAGCGTCGAGGAGGGCGCGCAGGCGGAGCGCCAGTTCGCCGCGCGGGAGCCACGGATCCGACGGCAGGTCGATCGCCAGGATCGACAGCGCGTCGCCCCCGGGCAGCTCCACCTCGAACCAACCGATCCAGACGGTGCCCGACTCTCCGAGCGGGCTGCTCGCGAGCATCCGCGCGCCGACCACCGGCCAGCGCGACACGATCCCGAACATGCCGAGGTCCCGGCACCGGAAGCCCGGGGGCACCCACTCGCAGGCCACGTCCGCGCGCAGCATCGAGCCCGGTGAGCTGAGCACCGCGACGTCGCCGAGCTCGGGCGCGAGCGCGCGCCCGGCCTCGAGCGCGGCGCGTCCCGGCCAGCGCGCGTTCCAGTGCGTCACGGCCAACGTGCCGTCGACCGCCGGCGGCAGGAGCCGCCACCCGACGTCCTGCACCGCCGACCGCGCGACGCCGAGGACCGCGGCCGCGCCCAGCGCGGCAAGCGCCGCCGTCCGCGCCCTCCCGCGGCGCGCGAGCCGACGCACGATGAGGAACGCCGGCGCCGCGCCCGCCGCGGCCGCCCAACCGGGCAGCCAGTGGATCCACTGGCTCCACGTCCAGCGGTCGGCGACCGGCTGCGCCGCGATCCACGCGGCCGCCAGGCACGCGCAGGTCCAGCAGGCGGCCCGTCCGGCACGGCGGATCAACCCGCCACCGCCGGCACCAGGCCGCGGACGGCGCGATCCACGCGCGCGGCGTGCGCCGGGGAGACGCAGAGGATCCCTTCGTTGGCGGCGAGGGACGCGCCGTGCGAGAAGTCGAGCGGCCTGCCGGCGACGTCGGTTGCGCGCGCGCCGGCCTCGGAGGCGACCAGCACGCCCGACGCGTGGTCCCAGACGGACTCGCGGTGCCCCGCGCCGCGCGGCAGCCTCACCACCAGGTCCGCGTCGCCCCGCGCGAGCAGCGCGTACTTGCACTGGCTGTCCATCGCGAGGCTCGCGAGCGGGCCGCCCTCGCGGAGCAGCGGCTCCAGCCGCGATGGCGCCGGGCTCGCGCTCCGGTTGTGCGACCGCGCCCACCGGAGTTCGCCGCCGCCGAACGCGGGCCGCAGAGGGACGGGGTCCATCCCGTCGCGGCGCTCGGTGGCGCCGCCGCCGAGCGTCGCGCAGTACACGACGCCGGGTCCCTGCAGGTGCACGCCCACGTCGCCGCGCGGACCCATCCGGGGGCAGCCGAGGACGCCCACCGTCACCCGCGCGCCCTCGATGCGCGCCAGGCAGATGGAGCACTGCGCCCCCTGCAGGAAGCCCCTCGTCCCGTCGATCGGATCGATCGTCCAGTGCGGGTCGCCGGACCGCGGCCGGTCGCCGTCGATCGCGCGCAGCGCGTCCGCGCGCGGCATCCATCCGAGCGTGCCGCGCACCGCGTCCACCACCAGCCGCTCCGCGTCGGGGCGGCCCGCCGAGGCGAGCGAATCCGCGTGCTCCTCGCC
>JBILFU010000297.1:0-2833 GCA_044351405.1 Phycisphaerales bacterium | reverse complement strand
GCAGCCGACGCGTCGAGGTGCTCGTCACCGCGCGCACCGCCCCCGAGATGCACAGCGAGTCGCCGCAGAACGACGCCGCGGCGTCCGGCAGGTCCCCGGCCCGCGCCTCGGGCGGCCGCGGCAGCAAGCCGGCGGCCCCGAAGCGCACGCGCGGCTGAACAACGCCCGCATCAAGGCACGTCCCCGCGGAGCCCGGCCTCGCGCCGGGCTCCGTCTCGTCTCGGCCGTGCGTAGCATCCGCGGCGCCATGGACGAGGCAGCGTCGGTCACGCCCGCGTTGGTCGGAACGGCCCGAACGATCCACCGAGGGCGCGTCTTCGCGGTGGAGGAGGTGCGCTACCGGACCGAGGGCGGCGCGGAGCTGCTGCGCGACGTCGTACGGCATCCCGGCGCGGTCACGGTGATCCCGGTCCTCGACGACGGACGGCTGGTGATGATCCGCAACTGGCGCGTTGCCGTCGGCGGCTGGCTCGACGAGTTCTGCGCGGGCAAGCTCGAGCCGGGCGAGGACCCGGCCGCCGCCGCCGCGCGCGAGCTGGAGGAGGAGACCGGCCACGCGGCGGGCGCGCTGCGCAAGGTCGGCACCTTCTTCACGAGCCCCGGCTTCGCCGACGAGCGGATGCACGTCTTCGAGGCGACCGCGCTGCGGCCGGTCCCGCGGCGCCTCGAGGAGGGCGAGCGGATCGAGGTGGTCCTGCGCACCGAGCGGGACCTCGAGCGGCTGGTGCGCGACGGCTCGATCCAGGACGGGAAGACCATCGGGGCGTTCGCGATCTGGCGGCTCGGCCGCACGGGGGCGCCGGCATGAACTGGGAGCGACGCGAACCCGGGCCCCCGAATCCCCTGGCGTGGTCCGTGCCGTTCGTCGGCTTCGCCGGAATCCGCCTCCGGCTGCACTTCGTCTTCCTGGCGCACGCCGGGCTGCTGCTCCTGACGGCATCGCTCGGGCCGCCCGGGAGTACGCCGCTCCTCGGCGCGCGGTCGACGGCGATGGCGATCGCCGCGCTGCTCCTGGTGGTCACCTTCCGCGAGGCGGTCCGCGCGCTGGTGGTGCGGGCGGCGGGTGGGTCCGCGGACGAGGTCATGCTCTGGCCGCTCGGATCGCTCCAGGGCATCGATCCCGGGCCCGGCTGGCTCGGCGCGCTCCTCGCGGGGGCGACCGGGCCCGCCGCCTCCGTCCTGCTCGCGGCGATCCTCGGCACCGCGATCGGCATCGCCGGCGGCGACTGGGGCGCGGCGCTCCCGGATCCGCTCTCGGCGGCGTGGCTCGGCAATCCGCATCCTGCCTGGCTCGAGTTCCTGTGGATCCTCCAGTGGACTGGCATCCAGGTGGCGCTGCTCGGGCTCCTTCCCATGGCCCCGCTCGACGGGGGCAGGGTGGTCGAGGCCGTCGCCATCCGCCGGCGCGGGGCCTTCGACGCGCCGCGCGTGGTCGCGACCTTCTCGCTCGCCGCGTCCGCAGTGACGGGCGTCGTCGCGATCGTGCGGGGGATGCCCACGCTGCTCAGCGTCGCCATCGGTTGCGCGGGCTTCGCGGCGCTCGCCCTGTGGAGGCTGCGGGCGGGCGACGCCGTCGCCGCCGCGCGCGAGCCGTGGCAGGGCGCGGCCGAGGACCGCCCGGAGCCGGACCCGGACGCCGCCGAACGCGCCGCACGCGCCAAGCGGCGCGAGGAGGCCGCCGCGGAGGACCGGGAGATGGACCGCGTCCTTGAGAAGATCGCCCGCGAGGGCGCGGACCGCCTGACCGACGCCGAGCGGGCCGTGCTCTCGCGCGCCACGCGCCGGCGGCGCGGCGGCTGAGGCCCGCGCCGCCGCGGGTGCGATATCGTCCTCGTCCCCCATGGGAATCCACGACCGCGACTACACCCGCGCCGGAGCCGAGCCGCCCGCCTACCGGCGCGCCTCGGGCTGGTCCGCCACCACCTGGATCATCGCCATCTGCGTCGCGGTCTTCGTGATCGACGGGTTCCTCGGCTGGACGGTGGAGCCGGTGCGCAGCCAGCCGTATCCCGGCGCGGCCGAGTGGAAGCCGTCGCCCGGGGACCGGGTCGTCCTCACCCAGCCGGTGCCGCAGGCGCCCGGGATCGCCGTCGGCACGGCGATCGTCGACGGCGTGGGCCCGGTCGCCGAGGTCGACTACCGCGTGGAGCGCAAGCTCTGGTCGCTCGGCTACTTCTCCACCGCGCGCGCCATCTGGGGCGACGACCCGGTGGTCGGGCGGACGGGGCTCGAGCTCTGGCGCTTCGTGACGTTCCAGTTCCTGCACGACACCTCGACCGTCAACCACATCCTCTTCAACATGCTGACCCTGTACTTCTTCGGGGGCATGGTGGAGAACTACCTCGGCAAGAAGCGCTACGTGGCCTTCTACCTGCTGTGCGGCATCTCGGGCGCGCTGATGTACCTGCTGCTCAACGGGCTCGCCGTGGCCGGGCAGTCGGCGTTCGGTCCCGGCTTCCGGCTGCCCGGGCTCCTCTTCAACGATCCGACGACCCCGCTCGTCGGGGCATCGGCGGGCGTGTTCGGGGTGATCATGGCCGCCGCGTTCCTCGCACCGAACGCCCGCGTCCTCCTCTTCTTCGTCTTCCCCATGCGCCTGGCGACGCTCGCCTACGGGCTGCTCGGCTTCGCGCTCCTCGCGGTGGTCTTCGGCTGGGCGAACGCGGGCGGCGAGGCCGCGCACATCGGCGGCGCGCTCGCCGGCTGGTGGTTCGTGCGCAATCCCGCCCACCTCCACGGCTTCTTCGACTTCCTGGGCCAGTACGACCCGACCAGCCGGGTGGCTCGGGCCAGGGTGGCGGTGCGGCGCGGCTTTCCCGCCGCGGGCGACATG
>JBILFU010000261.1:0-3276 GCA_044351405.1 Phycisphaerales bacterium | reverse complement strand
GCTTCCTTACCCCCGAAAACACCCCGGGGCCCCCGCAGAACCGGGGGGTCCGCGGCGCTTTTGGGGCGCGGTTGGTCGTTCAGGCGCGCACGCGCAGGGCGGCTGCAGCAGTGTCCAGCGCGTCGATCGACCGGTTGAGCGCCTCGGCCGCCCCCAGGAACTCGCCGGCCGCGTCCGCCGATGCTCCGGCGTTCCCGGCCAGCACCGCCACGGAACCCGTGATCTGCTCCGCGCCCTCGGCCTGCCGGCCGATGCCTTCGCGCACGGCGCCGAAGCTGCGCGTCGATTCCTCCACGCTCACGATGATCTCGGACATGCTGCGGCTGAGTTCGCGCGCCTCGGCCACGTTGCCGCGGACCTGCTCCCCGAACCGGTCCATGTCCGAGACCCCGCCCGCCACGGCCGCCTGCATCTCGCGCACGATGCGCTCGATGTCGAGCGTCGCCTGCGCGGTCTGGTCGGCAAGGCGGCGGATCTCGCGCGCCACCACCAGGAAGCCGCGGCCGTACTCGCCCGCCTTCTGCGCCTCGATGGCGGCGTTCACCGACAGCAGGTGCGTGTGCTCCGCAACCTTGGAGATGGTGGTCACCACGCCGCCGATGTTGGAGGCGCGGCCGTTGATCGCCGCCAGGCGCTCCGCCACCAGGCCCGTCGCGTCGTTCAGCGACACCATCGCCGACTCCATGCTCTCCAGCTTGGCGCGGCCGGTCTGGGCCCGCGCGGACGTGTCGAGCGCCATGGCGTTGACCCGCTCCATCTCCGAGGAGAGCTGGCGCGCCGTGGACGTGATCTGCTGGACCGCCGCGCTGATCCCCTCGCTGCTCGCGCGGAAGGCCGACGTCGCCAGCCGCTGCCCGTCCGCTCCGGACGCAAGCTCGCCGGCGGTGCCGCGCAAGGACGACGTTGCGTGGTGCACCTTGCCGACCAGCGCGCTCAGGTCGAGCGTCATGCGGTCGATCGCGCGCAGCAGGTCGCCGATCTCGTCGTCCGAGGCAACCGCGCCGGCCGGTCGCGTGAGGTCACCCGACGCCACCTGCTGTGCCGCGTCAACCGCGGTCCGGATCCTCCGGGCCATGCGTCGGGCCGGCACGTAGGCCATGGCCGCGAGCGCGGCGATGCCGGTGGCGGCGATTGCGGCGGTGCGCAGCGTCTCGCGCTGGATGGGCGCGAGCACCGTCCGCTCGTCGACGCCGACGATGACCGTCCAGCCGCTGGTTCCCGTCGCGGCCGACGCGAAGAGCGTCCGCCCGCCGGTGGCGGGGTCGGGCAGTGCGTCGGTGCCGCCGCCGGCCGCCATGATGCGCCGGAGCGTGCCGCCGGACTGCAGCTCGTCCACCGACCGCGCGGTCCACCCGGCCGGGTCCGACGCGAACGCACGGCCCGAGCCGGCGCACGCCACCACCACGCGGCCCTTCGGCGACACCACGTACATGTCGACGTTGCCGCCCTTGGCGATGGCCTCGAACTCGGGCTGCAGGTCCGCGATCGCGCGGTCCAGCTTCAGCGCGCCGTAGAAGCGCCCGTTCGCCACGATCGGGCAGGCGTACTCGATGATCGCCTGCCCGCCCTCGACGAGCGGCTCGCCGACGATCGGCAGGTCGTCCTGCCTGGACTCCCACTTGGCCTTCAGCTCGCGGTAGCAGGCCGATTCCTCCATGCCCGTGTCCTGGCGCTGCACCAGGTCGGCCTCGGGAGTGGGGCCCCGCGTCCAGCCGGCCACGAACCGCACCATCTCCGGCTCCGCCGCGGGAGCGGCCTGACCGTCCGTCGCTGCGGGCGCGGGTTCCCTGGCGACCGGCATGGGTTCGTACGCGATGGTGATCGAGGAGACCCGGCCGAGTTCCTCCATGGTCTTGCGCATGGTGGCCAGGGTGGTCTTCCGCTGCCCGAAGATCCCGGCGCGCTGCACCGCGGTGAGGATCCTGGCGGCGCTGATGGCCTCGCTGTTCTTCGCGTCCAGCCAGTTTGCGACGGCCTGCGCGCTCTCGCGCAGCGTGGCACGTGCCACGGCAAGCCTGTTCTGGTAGTGGTCCCAGCATCGCAGCCCGGCAAGCAGCGCAAGCACCAGCGACGCAGGGAGGATCGACCAGAGGAGGATCTGCCCGAACAGCCCGCGGCGAAGCGGGCGCGGGCGGCGGAGCGGGGGCGGAGCCGGGCTCATGGATCGCACAATACGGCCTCCCGGGGCGGTCGGCGCGGCGGGGCGGGTTCCGTCTGTGCGGGTTGGGTCGGCCGGACCGCGGACTTTCGCCGGGAATCATGGCCCAATCCTTGCCCGGGCACGGGTGAATCGGACCCTCCGTGCCGAGGAGGGTCCCGTGAGCATTCGCAAGTCCATCGCGCGCTTCCTGGCCGACGAACGCGGCACCGAGTCCGTCGAGTACGGCATCGTCGGCGTGGTCGTGGCCGCCGGATCCGTGCAGGGCATGCTCCGGGTGCAGGAAGCCCTCGACGCGAAGGTCGCGGACGCGCTTGCGCAGATCGACGCGGCGGACTGAGCAGGCTGCGGGGGGTGTTCGTCAGCCCCGAGGCCCGACGCGGTCGCGGATCCCGTCGTACTTCGACGCATCGGCCAGCCTGTGGCGCCGCCGCAGCACCCGCACCGCGGCCTCGAGCCGGCCGAAGGTGGCCTTCCAGGCGCGCTTCCATGCGGGGGGCGTCGGCAGCGGCCTTGGCAGGTAGGGCGGGCCGTCCGAGGCGGCGCAATCCCCGAGGGCGCCCAGGTCCTCGGGCCGCATGCGACGGCGATGCACCCACGCGCGCTGGCCGGGCACCTGGTCGGGCCCGCGGCTCCCCGCGAACGCCTGCTCGTCCGCCGGACAGATCCGGGGGAAGTTGCGATGGAGGAGCAGCGAGACCAACGCCTGGTCGTGCCTGTTGGTCGGTTCGGCGCTGGCGATGCACCGCTCGACCTTGGCAACCTCGTGGGCCTCCGCCAGCATGTCGAGCACCCGGCCCTCCTTGCGGAACCCGATGAAGCCGCCGGCGAAGGTCGGCTTGCCCGTTCGGAACTCCGGCGGCACCCGGCATCCCTCGCATGCGGCCTCCGAGGCCTCTGCCTCGAGCCCGTGGTGGGAAGGCACGACGAAGTAGCCGTCCGTGGCGATCCGGTCGAAGACCTCCTCGGCCGGCGCCAGCATCACGATTCCCGCATCGATCCAGAAGACGTCCCGCGCCGGCGCGTCCAGCCAGCACCAGGTCTTCCACGTGTAGTGCTTGCGCCAGTGGTCGCAGAACGGCGGCACCTTCACCGCGACGTGGCCGCACCGCGCCAGG
>JBILFU010000260.1:0-3279 GCA_044351405.1 Phycisphaerales bacterium | reverse complement strand
GACACCGGCGACCGGCTGGACTGGTACGCCCTCTCCGTCGGCATCCGCTGGGCGGACATCGTGATCGTCGGCGAGCAGCACGACGACGCCAACGCGCACGTGGTCCAGGAGGCCATCGCGGGGGAGACCATCGCGGCGTGGCCGGGCAGCGCCGTGTCGCTCGAGATGCTGGAGCGCGACGAGCAGCCCGTGGTCGACGCGTACCTCCGCGGGGAGATCTCCAAGGACGAGTTCGTGCAGCGCACCGGCAGCGCCGACTGGGCCGCCAAGGGCACGTGGGACGGCTTCTACCAGCCCGTCGTCGACGCGGCGCGGGGCGGCCGCTGCCCCGTGGTGGCCGCGAACGCGCCGCGGCGCTACGTGAGGATGGCGCGCACCGACGGCTACGAGGCGCTCGAGGCGCTTCCCGCGGAGGAGCGCGCGCTGTTCTCGCTCCCGCGGCGCGACCCGCCGGAGACCTACCGGGCCCGCTTCAAGGGGTTCATGGAGAGCGGCGGCGAGACGCACGACGACGCGCACGTGGACGAGGTGATGCGGGCGCAGCGGCTCTGGGACGCCACCATGGCGGACTCGATCGTGCGGTCGCGGGCGTCGCTTCCCCGCGGCGCGAAGGTGGTCCACCTGGTGGGCCAGTTCCACTCCGAGTACGACGGCGGCCTGGTCAGCGAGATCCAGGCGCGCGACCCGCTCGCGAAGGTGCTCACGGTGACGGTGCAGAAGGGCGAGGCGCGCGCGCTCCGCGAGGAGGACCGCGGCAAGGCCGACGTCGTGGTGTACGGGGTGGCGCCTCTCCCGGAGTGGCGCATGTTCCGCGCGGGCCAGGTCACGTCGGGCCCGGCGGCGAAGCGCGGGGCGGACGAGGAACTCCCCTCCTGGGGCTTCGCGTACTGACCGCCGGCGCGGGGCGGCGCCCCGGGCGCGGCCGGAGGCTCACTTGCCGAGCAGCTTGGCCAGGTCGGCCTGCGAGTCGACGACCTTGAAGAGCTTGTCCATCTTCATCATGGCCATCAGGCTCTTGAGGTCCTTGTTGAGCCCGTACAGGACGGGCTGGGCGCCCACAGCCGCGGCAGCGTTGCGCGCGCCGATGAACATGCTGAGGCCCATGGAGCTCATGAAGCTCACCGCGCTCAGGTCGAGCACCAGGAACTTGATGGTCTTGAGCTTCAGGTAGGGCCCGATGTCCTCCTGGATGATGGGCGTCTCGCGCTGGCCGATGTTGGGCCCGGCGAACGTGATGTGGACGATGGGGCCGTCCCACGCGACCTCGACGAGCGGGGACTTCTTCCTGTTCGGGGGGAGATCCATGCGGCGCGGAGTTATACCACGGTCGGCGTCAGCGGCTGCGCAGCATCGCGGGCGTGAGCAGCCCCCGAAGGCGCATGTCGCCCGGGGCGCCCCGGAGCCACGCGACCGCCCCCTTGCAGAGGTCGATCCGGATGCCGCCGGGCTCGCCGGCGAGCGCAAGCACCAGCTCCCCCAGCATCGGCTCGTGGCCGACCAGCGCGATCCGGGCGCCTTCCGGCTGCTCACGGAGGAACTCGGCCACCGCGGACGCCGCGCCGGCGCCCGGCTCCTCGAGCATCTTGGTGCGCGCGGGCTTGGGCCAGCGGGCCTTCGCGCGGAGGATGCGGGCCGTGTCCCAGGCGCGCACGAACCCGCTGGAGAGCAGCATGTCGACGGGCGGGCGCCAGTCTCGCAGCCGGCGCGCGACGCGCTCGAACTCGCGGGCGCCGTCGCGCGTGAGCGGGCGGAGCGCGTCGTCGGGCCACGACTCCGCGTCGCGGTCCTCGGCCTTGGCGTGGCGGATGACGAAGACTTCCACGGCTTCATGGTAGTGTCGGGGCATGGCAGAGGGGCCGATCGCCATCGAGAACGCGCGCATCGTGACGTGCGTGCCGCCGCCGGACGGCGGAGCGCTGCGCGGCGCCGCGATGGACTCGCTCCGGGTGGTCGAGCGCGGGCACGTGCTCGTCGAGGGCGGGCGGATCGCGGCGGTGGGCGAGGGACCGGCGGTGTCGCGCGCCGCGTCGATGCGGATCGACGCCCGGGGGCGCGTCCTGATGCCGGCGGCGGTCGACTGCCACACGCACGCATGCTGGGCGGGGGAGCGCTTCGGCGAGTGGGAGCTGAAGCGCGCGGGCGCGTCGTACCTGGAGATCCTGAAGGCCGGCGGCGGGATCCTGTCGACGGTCGCCGCGGTGCGCGCGGCGCCGCGCGAGGCGCTCGCGTCGCAGCTGGCCGAGCGGCTCGCCGAGATGCGCGCGACCGGGACGGGCGCGGTCGAGGTGAAGACCGGCTACGGGCTCGACGCGGCGACGGAGCTGAAGATGCTCGAGGCGATCCTGGCGGTGCGCGCGGTGTGGCCGGCGCCCGTGGTGCCGACGCTCCTTCTCGGGCACGCGATCGACGCGGACAACCCACGGCAGGTCGAGGACATGTGCGGGCTGCTCGAGCGCGTGGCCGACCGCGTGCCGGGCGCGGCGGTGGACGCCTACTGCGAGGAGGGCGCATGGAGCGTCGCGCAGTGCCGCGAGCTCCTCGGGAAGGCGCGGCGGCTCGGGTTCGCGGTGCGCATCCACGCCGACCAGTTCAACCCGCTCGGCGGGCTCGAGCTCGCGGTCGGGCTGGGCGCCCGCAGCGTGGACCACCTGGAGGCGAGCACGCCGGAGGGCATCGCGGCGCTCGCGGCGAGCCGGGCGATCGGCGTCGCGCTGCCCGTGTGCGGCTTCGCGCTCGACGGGCGGTTCGCCGACGGACGCGGGCTCATCGACCGGGGCGGCGCGCTCGCGGTCGCGAGCAACTGGAACCCGGGCAGCGCGCCGAGCCCGAGCGCACGGTTCGCGGCGGCGCTCGCGAGCAGGCACATGCGCCTCACCGCGCGGGAGGCGATCGCGGCGGTGACCTGGAACGCGGCGTGCGTGCTCGGGCTGCAGGGCGAGACGGGCGCGATCGCGCCGGGGATGCGCGCGGACCTCCAGCTCCTGCCCCATCGCGACGAACGCGCGTTCGTCCACGAGGTGGCCGGCCCCGGCCCCGACGTCGCGATCGCGGGCAGCGACCTCCTCGTCCGCGTCGCGTGAAAATCACCCCGGGTTGACTTTCCCATTTTCGCGGTACGCCGCGCGGGCGGCCGGTCCTCCGTAGCATCGTCTCCCCGTGCTGGTCACCGACCCCAAGGACATCGCCCACGCCGAGGCCGCCGCGGAACGCGTGGTCGAGGTGCACCGCAGGCTGGTCGGCTTCCTCCGCACGGGCCAGACGCTCCCGGAGATCGACTCG
>JBILFU010000259.1:0-3290 GCA_044351405.1 Phycisphaerales bacterium | reverse complement strand
GCCGCGAAGACTAGCGTTCAGATGGCCGATGCCCCCTTGACCGCGCGGCCGGAATATCGCACCCTTCTCCCGAGTCGTGAACGCCGCGCCGCACGGATGCGGTCGGCAAGCCCCGCCCAGGCGGGGACCGCCACGGGCCTCGGCCCCAGGGCCGATCGCCCGACATCACAGGAACGCGCGTTGAACAGCCACACCGCCCGCGACGCGTCCGAACCCCGAAGCACCATCCAGCCGGCCGCGTCGACGGCCACCCGGAAGCACTTCGTGCTCGACACGAACGTGCTGCTGCACAACCCGCAGTCGATCTTCAAGTTCGAGGAGCACGAGGTCGTCATCCCGCTGACGGTCATCGAGGAGCTGGACAAGTTCAAGAAGAACAACGACGAGACCGGGCGCAACTCGCGCCAGGTGATCCGCTCGCTGGACAAGCTGCGCGGCTTCGGCCACCTCTTCGAGGGCGTGCGCTGGAACGAGCAGGGAGGCACGATCCGCGTCGCGCGCACCGACGAGGGCGCGGTGGGCGACCGCTCGCTGGAGCTCGACAAGAACGACAACCGGATCCTGAGCGTCGCCGCGGCGCTGAAGGCGAGGGGCCTGCGCACGATCTTCATCACCAAGGACATCAACGCGCGCGTCAAGTGCGACGCGCTGGGGATCGACTGCGAGGACTTCGAGGCCGACCGCGTCGACGCGGACTGGCTGTACTCGGGCTACTGCACGATGCAGGTGCCGACCGACGTGATCGACTCGCTGTACAGCGAGCGGCAGCTGCCGCGCACGGCGCTCGAGGGGATGCCGGGCACGACCCCGGACGGCGAGAAGGTGTCGCCGGACGGCCTGGTGCCGAACCAGTTCGTGATCCTCACCGACGCGGGCGACCCGGGGCACACCGGCCTGGCCCGGGTGCTGGGGAACACCGGGCACCTCATCCCGGTGACGGGCCCGCGCAAGCCGGTCTACGGCGTCATGGCGCGCAACGTGCAGCAGACGATGGCGCTCGACCTCCTGCTCGACGACGACGTCAAGCTGGTCACGCTGATCGGCCCGGCCGGCACCGGCAAGACGCTGATGGCGATCGCCTCCGGCATGCAGAAGGTGCTCAAGGAGGAGCGGCTCGACAAGCTGCTCGTCGCGCGCCCGATCATGCCGCTCGGCCGCGACATCGGCTACCTGCCGGGCGACAAGGACGAGAAGCTCTCGATGTGGATGCAGCCCATCTTCGACAACGTGAGCTACCTGCTCTCGACGCGCTCCGGCGGCCACAGCGAGGCCGAGAGCAAGAGCGCCGAGCAGCGGATGGACCAGCTGATGGCGACCGGCAAGCTCGTCATGGAGCCGCTCACCTACATCCGCGGCCGCAGCATCCCGCACCAGTTCATGATCGTCGACGAGGCGCAGAACCTGAGCCCCCACGAGGTGAAGACGATCGTCAGCCGCGTCGGCGACGGGACGAAGATCGTGCTGTGCGGCGACATCGGCCAGATCGACAACCCGTACCTCGACGCCGCGTCCAACGGGCTGGCGCACGCCATCGAGCGCATGAAGGGCCAGGTGATCGCCGGCCACGTCACGCTCTCGAAGACCGAGCGCAGCGAGCTCGCGAGCCTGGCCGCGGAAGTGCTCTGACGGGGCGGAATTCCGGCGGGCGGCGGCACCGGCCGCCGCCCGCCTACAATTCCCGCCATGCTCGAACTCCGTTCGTCCAATCCGGTCATCGCGGACGACCAGCTGGTCGCCGCGTCGCACGCCCGCCCCGTCGCCGAGGCCGCCACGGTGCCCGGCATCGTCCAGAAGACCGCCATCGCCGCGAGCCTCGCGGTCGCCGGCGGCCTGGGCGGCGCGGCGCTGGTCCGCGCCTTCGGCCAGGGCGCGGTCTGGGGCATCTTCATCGGCTCCCTGCTGACGACGCTGGTCGTCTACTTCTCGCTCTGGCGCAAGCCGGAGCGCGCCTCGTGGGCAGCGCCCCTCTACAGCGTGGCGCAGGGAGCGACGCTCGGCGTGATGGCGCTCCTCCTGAACGCCGTCCTGGCGGACCGCGGCATCGCGGCGCTCGGCGGGCTCGGACTGCAGGCGTTCGTCATCACCATGGCCATCACCGCCGGCATGCTGATCGCGTACCGCGGCGGGCTGATCCGCGCCAACGGCACCTTCCGCGCCGTCATGAGCACGCTGGTCATCGGCATCGGCATCGCCTACCTGGCGCAGTTCGTGCTCGGCTTCTTCGGCATCAGCATCCCGGGCATCGGCCTCCAGGACGCGTTCCAGGGCGGCAGGTCCGCGATGATCGGGATCGCCGTCAACGGGCTCATCCTGGTGGTCGCGTCGCTGATGCTGGTGATCGACTTCCAGCAGATCGAGGAGGCGGTCGCCACGCGGGTCGGCAAGGAGTACGAGTGGTACTTCGCCTTCGGCCTGATGGTGACGCTGGTCTGGATCTACATGGAGGCGCTGAAGCTCGCGTTCCGCGTCGCCATGTCGCAGGGCGACCGCAAGTGACGCGGCGGGCGCGGCTCAGTCGAGCCCGTCCCACGCCAGCATCGCGGCACCCAGGACGCCAGCGTCGTCCTTGAGCCTGGTCATGCGCACGGAGAGCTTCGGCGCGATCGCCGCGGGGAACACCGCCCGGCGCGTCGCGGCCTCCACGCGCTCGACCCACGGCTTGCCGATCGCCTCGGTGACGCCGCCGCCGAGGACGACGGTGCGCATGGACATCATGGTCACCCAGTTCGCGAGCGCGATGCCGAGCAGGTCGGCCGCGGAGTGCACGACGTCACGGACGAGCTCGTCGCCGGCGGCGTAGCAGTCGGCGAGCGCGCCGCTCCCGAGCGGGCCGGTCCTGCCGTCGGCCTGGTGCTTGGCGAGCGCCTTGTGGAACATCGACTCCGGGTGGAGGCCGGCGAGCGTGGTGAGCGACCGCACCATCCCCGTGCGGCTGCAGAACTCCTCGAGCTTGGAGCTGCCCGGCTGGCCGCCCGGCTGCATCACGAGGTGACCGATCTCGCCCGCGGTCCACAGGTCCCCGCGCCAGATCTTCCCGTTGATGACGATGCCGGCGCCCACCCCCGTACCCACCCACACGGCGAGCATCGACTCCGCGCCCTCGCCCGCGCCCACGGTGGCCTCGCCCCACGCCGCGACGTTCGCGTCGTTGTCGACGACCACCGGCACGCCGGCGCGCTTGCGGAGGATCTCGGCGAGCGGCACGTTCTTCCAGCCGAGGTTGCCGGCGGTGATCACCACGCCGCGCTCCGCGTCCACGGGACCGGGCGCGCCGATACCCACCGTCGCGA
>JBILFU010000258.1:0-3291 GCA_044351405.1 Phycisphaerales bacterium | reverse complement strand
GCCGGGAGCGAGCGCCGCCAGCGCCGCGAACCAGGGATGGCGAAACGTCCCCGCCCCCACGGGCGTCAGCGCCACCGACGGCACCAGCACCGCCAACGTCACCGTCACCTGGAACGCGGTGGCCGGGGCCACCGGCTACAAGGTTTTCCGCGCGGTGGGCAGCGGGACCGCGACGCAGCTCGGGTCGACGGCTTCGGGCATCCTGACCTTCGCCGACGGCACCGCGCAGCCCGGGACCACCTACCAGTTCACGGTCCGCGCCACGACGGCGGCCGGCGACAGTGCATCGAGCGCGGCCGACGCGGGAACACGCAGCACCCCTGCCCCGACCGGCGTCTCCGCAACCGACGGCGCACACACGGACAAGGTGGTGGTGACGTGGACCGCGGTTGCCGGCGCGACGGGCTACAAGATCTTCCGCGGCACCGGCAGCGCCACCCCGACGACGCAGGTGGGCACCTCCGCGACCAGCAGCTACACCGACACGACGGCGGCGCCGGGGACCACGTACCGCTACGCGGTCAAGGCGACCACCGCCGCCGGAGACAGTCCAGCGAGCGCCACCGATACCGGCTGGCGCAACTTCGCCTCCCCCACCGGCGTGATCGCCTCCGACGGCAACGGCACCGGACCGGTGACCGTCACCTGGAACGCCGCCTCCGGGGCCACCGGCTACAAGGTCTTCCGCGCCGCTGGAAGCGCCACGCCGACGCAGGTCGGTTCCACCACCGCGAGCGTGCGGACCTTCTCCGACAGCGCCGCCGTCGCGGGCACGCTCTACAAATACACGGTGAAGGCGGTCATGACCACGGGCGACAGCCCGTCGAGCGCCCCCGACACGGGCTGGCGCAACGTGTCCGCGCCGGTGGGCACGGCGGCGAGCGACGGCACCTTCACGACGCACGTGCAGGTCACCTGGTCGGCCCACGCCAACACCGCCGTCACCGGCTACCGCATCCTGCGCAGGATCGGCTCCGCCGCCGAGACCACCGTGGGCAACGTCACCGGCCGCACCACGCTCTCATTCAACGACACCTCCATCGCGGTCGGCAGCATCGGCACCTACCGCGTCGCCGCCCTGACGGCCGCCGGCGCCTCCGCGCCGAGCACCACCAACACGGGCTACAAGAAGAACACGGGCTCCATGCCGCGCGACGGCGAGTCGGGTGACGGCTCCTCCGCGGGCGGCGAGGACGTGGCCGGGTCGACCGGCGGCGGAACCTCCCCGGCGGGCAACGGAAGCGGCGCCCTCGCGGGCCTGGCCGCCCCCGGGACGGGCGGGCTTGCCGACCGTACCTGGACGCCGGTGGCGGGCCCGGGCGCGGTGACCGGCCCCGACCGGGCCGTCGCGGCAGGGACGGCGGCCACCTGCGACACGGTGACCGCGCGCGTGGCCGCGATGCAGGCGCTCGCGGCCGACGCAGACACGGACACGCAGGAGGCGCTCGCCGCGCTGCTGGCGCCTGCGCAGGCCGCATCCTTCACGGCGCCGGCGGTGACGGCGGAATCCGCGGACTGCCTTGCATGCCGGATCCTCGCCGGCGACCTCACGCTCGACGGCCTCAGCGGCGCGGACGACCTGGTGTCCTGGATCGACGCGTGGAGCCGCGCCGACTGGGCCGCCGGCGACCTCGACCGCGACGGATGGATCGACGACCGCGACCTGGCGATCCTCCTGCGACGGGCGATGGCGGAAGCCCCGGCGGCGGGTGGCTGACGGCGGTTCCTGAGGCCCTGGCGTTGACGACCAACACCCCGCGTGCCGCTCGGCGCGCGGGGTGTTGTGCTGACCATCCCTGAACGCGCCCTTTGCCTTGTCCGCGGCTTCGTCAGCGATCGGTGAAGGATGCGCTGATTGCGCCCGGTCGTGATGGACTCAGAACGCGGTTCTCGTTTCTCCGGATGCCGGAATGCCGCAAGGCGGTCCGGAGCACCCAGTTCCGTTCCGCTTCCCTCACCTCCCGTTCCAAGTCCCGAAAGGATCCCGACAATGAAGTTCTCCCTCCTCGCGGCCTCGGCCGCCCTGTCTGTCGCCACCGCCTCGCACGCCGGCTTCGTCGGCTTCGTCGCCAGCGCCCGCAACGCCGGCGGCAACACCGTGATCGACGTGTACGCGGGCGTCTCGGACGCCAGCGACCGGTTCCTCAACGTCTACGACCTGCAGTCCAACGGCGTGTTCGTCCAGAAGGCCGGCACCGCGACCAAGACGTGGAAGCCCGACACGGTCAACTTCACCTCGACGCGCGCCACCGACGACGACAGCTTCATGACCGCGGGAGCCTCCGTCTTCGCGGGCGACGCGACGATCTACGCCGGCGGCACCACGAGCGCGGACCCGACCTTCTCCGGCACCTCCTGGAACGCCACTCCCGGCTCCGCCGCCGCCACGACGATCCCGAGCAACGCCGGCTGGTACACCAGCGACCCGCTGTCGGCCGACAACGCGGCCGAGTCGCTCGCCGGACTCGCGAACCGTATCGATGCCGGCACCGTGGACGGCGCTCCGGCCGCGCAGTACGGGGTGTGGGTCGCCCACCTGGTGGTCGCGGGCGAGAACAAGGTGATCGGCGTCGACTTCTCCTTCGCGGCCTTCGCGTCCATCAAGGACGGCCTGAACGGCGCGGTCTCGCAGGGCACGAGCGCCTTCCCGGTGCCCGCGCCGGGCGCGATGGCGCTCCTCGGGCTGGCCGGCCTCGCCAGCCGCCGCCGCAGGGGCTGAGCGACCGGGTCTCGAGTGGCAACACTTCCTCCGCCGCCGCCTTCACGGGCGGCGGCGGTGTCCATTGGGGGCGACGGCCGACTTCCGCGGGCAGCTCACGCCGGGTGCGGCGGCGGCATCGGCGTACCTTCCGCGCATGCGGGATCCGCTCTTCCTCGGACTCGACCTCGGCACCTCTTCCCTGAAGGCCCTGCTGATTGACGGGGCCGGGAGGCTCGTCGCCACCGGAACGGCTGCCTACCCGCTCGCCACGCCCCGGGCAGGCTGGAGCGAGCAACACCCGGAAGACTGGGTTCAAGCCACCGGATCTGCCGTGCGGGCGGCGCTCGACGCCGCAGCTGGCTCGGGGCACCCCGACCCTGCCCGCCGCGTTGCCGCGATCGGCTTCAGCGGCCAGATGCACGGCGCCGTGCTCGTGGACCGCGGCAACGTACCCCTGCGGCCGTGCATCCTCTGGAACGACGCGCGCAGCACGCAGGAATGCGCGGAACTCGAGCGCGAGATCGGCCCCGAGACGGTCCTCTCCCGTACCGGGAACCGCCTGCTGCCGGGCTTCACGGCACCCAAGGTCC
>JBILFU010000257.1:0-3302 GCA_044351405.1 Phycisphaerales bacterium | reverse complement strand
CAGGGCTTCCGCGCAGGCCATTCGATCGGCGCCGCGACGCTGCTCGACGTCGCGCCCACGGCGCTCGCGGCGCTCGGCCTGCCGCCCGCGCGCGACATGGACGGCCGCGTGCTCGCGGAGGCGTTCGCGGCGGCGCCGGAGCCCGTCCCGGTCGAGAGCTACGACGCCGAGCCGGGCGACGCGGGCGAGCACCCGCCGGAGATGCGCCAGGATCCCTTCGAGGCGGCCGATGCCCTGCAGCAGCTCATCGACCTCGGGTACATGGCCGACACCGGCGCCGACCAGCGCGCGCTCGTCGAGCTGACGCGCCGCGAGTCTCGCTACAACCTGGCGGTCGTGCTGATGACCACCGGGCGCGGCGCGCAGGCCGTGCCGATGCTGGACGCGCTCGTCGCCGAGCGCCCCGGTGACCGCCGCTACGCGGCGACGCTCGCGCACGCGCTGCACGCTGCCGGGGACCACGCCCGCTGCGCGGCGGCCGCCGCCTCATGGGCCGCCGCGGCCCCGGAGAACCCGGAGCCGGCCCT
The DNA here is from genome assembly GCA_044351405.1 of Phycisphaerales bacterium. Taxonomy (GTDB): domain Bacteria; phylum Planctomycetota; class Phycisphaerae; order Phycisphaerales; family SM1A02; genus UBA966. Next base: position 2,775 of record JBILFU010000257.1, on the reverse strand, counting down.
GCTGCGCGTCGCCGCGCTCCTGGCGCAGGGTGACCGCGCCGCGGGAGGCGCGGCGCTCGACGATGCGCTGGCCGCGCACGGCGGCGCTCCCGCGCTCTCGCGCGCGTTCGCCGACATGCTCGCGCGCGCAGGCCGCTGGAAGGAATCCGCCGCGTTCGCCGCGCGCGCGATCGCCCACGACCCGGCCGCGCCCGAGGCCTACGTCTCCGCGGCGCGGGCGGCGCTCGAGCTCGGCGACTTCGAGGCCGCGGCCGAGCGCTGCATGGATGCCACCGAGCGCACGATGGCCGTTCCCGAGGCGCACGCGCTCCTCGGTGCCGCGCTCGCCTGGGGCGGCGAGCTGGACCACGCGGCGCAGGCGCTCGACATCGCGCTCAGGTTCGCGCCGGGGAACCGCGATGCTCTCGCCTTCGCCGCCGCCGTCGCGCGCGCGCGGGGCCGCGGGCCGGATGCGCTCGCGCTCGACCAGCGTCTCGCCGCCTGCCCGCCCGAGGCGCAGGCGATTCCCTCCGTGCGCCGCGCTGCCGAATGGGCGGCTTCGCGCGGCTGAGCGCCGCACCGGCCTCCGCGCCCGGCGCTCACCACACCAGGTTGAGCTGCATCGTGAACACCGTCTGGAAGTCCTCGTCGGCGTTGTACGCCGGGTCGAAGACGAACTGCAGGTCCGGCTGCAGCGTGAGCGTCTCCGTGAGCTGCAGCACGTAGGTCAGCTCCACGCCGTACTCGTCGCGGTTGACTGCGTTCGGGTCAGCTGCCCGCAGCCAGTACGCGCCCGCCGCGAAGTACGCCTGCTCCGTGCGCAGCAGCGGCGACGCACTCGGGCCGTCGAAGACCAGTCCGAAGGCCGCGCTCGCCTCGCCGTTCTGCACGGCGCCGAGCCCGCCGCCCGTGTAGCCGGTGCGCACGAAGACGCCGCACGGGTTGTCCCTGCCGAGCTGCTGCTCGACGTTGAGCAGCACGCCTGAGCCGGCCTCGCCCCGATGGTTGCCCCAGTAGGGAAGCACGCGGTAGACGGCGCGCCCGAGCCCGAGCGCATCCGGCACGATCAGCCCGAACTCGAACGTGTTCGTCCAGTCGTCCGAGGAGAGCCCGGTGAACGGGCTCTGCCCGCTGATCGTGTTGTTCGCCAGGCTCCCGAACATCGCGTAGAACCAGTCGACCGGCTGCCACTGCAGCACCACGCCCAGCGCGTTGAACGACCACGGGACGGTCGACGGGTTGATGAACTCGTAGTTCAGCAGCTGGTTGTACTGGTTGTTCGAGTAGACGTTGAGGTCCATGTAGACCTCGGGATCCATGAACCCGACCGTCGCGACGAACGTGCCGTCGAGGAACGACTGCTGCCACGCCAGCTGGTAGAGGAACGCCTGCTGCCCGTACTCCGTGCCGATCGGGTAGCCGATGATCCCGAGGTTCGTCCACGCGTTCTGCTCCGTGGCGTCCGCGCCGAGCCCCGTGCCCGCGGACGCGCCCACCGTGATCCAGCCCGAGGTGCCGGACAGGTCCTCGGACTGGAAGACGTTCCACATCAGGTACGAGTTGAACGAGTAGTAGTTGAGGACGTCGTCCTTGCCGGGGAGCGTGCCCGACATGGCCACGAAGTCGTACGACTGCCAGATCGCGTAGGTGATGCCGACCTTGGCGAGCTCCGTCTTGACCGCCTGCGCGGCGATCGAGAGGGGATCGCCCGTCACCAGGGCGCCGGACTGCAGGCACTGGTCGCCGTAGAGATTGACCGTCGCCAGGTACGGCGCCATCGTCGGCGCCTTGCTCGGGAACAGCGTGAAGCCGGGCTGGGCCGCGAACGGTCCCGGCGCCGCGGACTCGGCCTCCTGGCGCATGGCGCGATCCGGCTCGTCCGGCACCTCGGGCGGCGGCGCCTGTGCGCAGGCCGCCGTCGCCGCGCATGCCGCGGCCCATGCTGCGGGACCGTGCCGCCTCACGCGCGTTCCGCGGCCATGGGAGGCCGCCGCAGGGGTTCGGCGAGCCGCGCCTCGACGGCTGCCGCGACGCGCAGCGCCGTGCCCTCGTCGAAGATGCGCGACATCACGGTCGCGGTGACGGGGGCGTCCGGTGCCGTGAAGCCGGCCCGAGCCACGGCGCACGGCTGGCCGCACGAGTTCGTGAGGAGGAGCATCCCCTCCGCGAAGGGCGGAGCCACGACGGCGTCCGCCCGGGCGAACCACGCGTCCATCTCCGCCATCGCACGGCGGCGGAGCCGCGACGACTGCAGGAGCTCGATCGCCGGAATCAGCCACGACCTCCGGAACGTGTTCGGCCAGGCCTCGTCCGCCTGCCACGAGAGGCTGTCGTCGAGCCCGGTGCGCGTGAGCTCCTCGAAGCAGGCCGCGGCCTCCGCGAAGAGCGGCACGAGCAACGGACTCGGGTCGACCGCCGGCTGCGGCAGTTCCCGAAGGCGTGCGCCCGCCTCGTGCAGCGCGGCGAGCACCGGACGCAGCGGCTCGCCGCCCGGCCCTTCGAACCATGCCGGGACGAAGCCGACCGCGAGCCCGCGCGCGTCCTGCCCCGCCGACCATCGGAACGGCCGGTCGACGCTCGACGGGTCGCCCGGGTCGTGCCCCGCGATCTGCGAGAGCACGATCCCGCAGTCGGCCGCGCTCCGCGCGATCGGCCCCACCTTGTCCATCGACCAGACGAGCGACATGCATCCCGTGCGCGGCACGCGGCCGAAGGTGGGCCGCAGCCCGCTCGTGCCGCAGCGGGCGCAGGGACTCACGATCGATCCGAGCGTCTCGGTGCCGATGGCGAAGGGCA
>JBILFU010000256.1:0-3316 GCA_044351405.1 Phycisphaerales bacterium | reverse complement strand
CTGGCTCGAGGTCTCGGTCCTCCGCGACGGCACCGAGCGGCGGTCGGGCGCGGACGTCGTCGGCGGGACGGGGACGTCCGCGCGCGTGGAGCACGCGCTCTCCATCGCATCCACCGGCGCACGGCCGGGCGACCGCGTGGTCTGCGTGGCGAAGGCGATCGACGCGTTCGAGCGCGACGGCGCGGCGCGCGCGCCGGTCGCCGGTTCGCCGCGCGTCTTCCGGATCATCTCCGAGGCCGACCTCTCGGAGCAGGTCCGTTCGCGCCTGGGGCAGATGCGCGAGGCGGCCGAACGCCTGCGCGATGAGCAGCGCGCCGCGGCCGACACCGTCGCCGCCATGACGGACCAGGCAGCCGAAGACGACAGGGCCCGCGCCGCGGCGCAGCAGGCGCGCATGGCCGACCGCATCGGCTCGTTCGAGCGCGCGCTTTCGGATCTCTCCGCGCGCCTTGCGCGCAACGGCTCGGAGGGCGACGGCCTGGGGAGGGACATCGAGCGCGCCGCCGAGCTGGCACGCTCCGCCGGCACGGAGGCGCAGCGAGCGACGGAGGCCGCGAAGGATGCGGGACGGCGCGACGAGGCAGCGCAGTCGGCGCGCGCCGCGGAGTCGTCCCTCTCCGACCTGGCCGCATCGCTCTCGCGGGACCGCGAGACGGCCGAGCTCGCACGGCGGATCGACCGCCTGGGCGAGCGCATCGACGCCGCGCGCCGCGCCACCGCGCAGGCGGCGTCGAAGTCCGTGGGCAAGGACCGTTCGCAGCTGCCGGAGGAGGTGCGTGCCGGCCTGGATCGCGCCGCGCAGGACCAGCGCGAGACGGCCGCCGAGGCGCGCGAACTCTCCGAGGACCTTGCCCGGCGCGCCGAGAAGTCCGAGCGGGAGGACGGCGGTGATCCCGGCACCGCGGAGTCGCTGCGCGCCGCGCAGCGCGAGGCGGACGACGGAGGCCTGGCGCGCAAGCTCGAGCAGGCGGCGCAGCAGACGGCCGACAACCAGCTGCAGGGCGCCGAGCGTTCGCAGCAGCAGGCCAGGCAGGCGGTCGAGCGCATGCAGGAGGCGATGCGGAGCCAGCGCCGCCGACGGATCGAGCAGCTCGAGCGCCGGATCACCGAGGCGATCGAGGCCATCCGTGCGCTGCTCGCGTCGGTGGAGGAACGGTCGCTGCCCGTGCAGCGGCTGGATCCGGTCGATGCCGACGCGCAGCGGACCGAGGCGGAGAACGCGCTGCGGCTCTCGCGCAACGCGGGCGGAGTCGCGGAGTCGGTGGCGGCCGGCGGGCGCGAGATGGCGCGCCCGGCCGGCCTGGTCGGGCAGGCTTCGGAGCAATTGGACGGGACGGCGGTCTCGCTGCGCGCGCAGCCCGCGGATCTGCCGTCGGCGGCACGTTCCTTCGAGGCGGCGCGCGCGTCGCTCCAGGAGGCGCTGGCCGCGGCAGAGGCGGCCATGAAGGAGGCCGAACGCGAGGCAGAGGACCGCCGGCGCGAGGAGCTCCGGGACGCCTACGCCAAGGTGCTCGAGCGCCAGCGCGGCGCGCGCGCCTCCACGGAGCGGATCGTCCCGCTTCCCGGCAAGGCGGTGGATCGGCGCGCGTTCGTGGAGAGCAAGCGGCTCGGCGCGGACCAGGCGGCGGTCTCGGCGCTCCTCCGGGAGATGGGAACGCGTCCGGACGTCGCCGGCAGCGGCCTGTACTCGTCCTCCAACGGCGAGCTGGTGACGGCCAGCGGTGCCGCGGAGCGCGAGCTGGCCGGATCGGTGCCGTCGCTGCGGACCGTGCTCTGGCAGCGCGAGGTGGAGGCGGGCATCGCGGCGCTCATGGAGGCCCTCGCGGACCCGCCGGAGCCGGACGATCCGTTCGCCGAGGCCGCCCGCGAACAGGGCAACCAGCCTGCAGGCGGCGGCGGCCAGCAGCAGGCCGGCGGACGCGTCCCGCCCATCGCGGAGCTGCGGCTGCTGCGCACCATGGCGCAGCGCGTGCTGGACGACACGGCCGCCGCCGAGCGGCTTCCCGAGTCGGACCGTCCCGCCTACCTTGCCCGCGTGGCGGAACGGCAGGCGCGCATCCTCGAGCTCGGCGAGCGCTGGTCGCAGGCCATGAAGGAGGAGCGCCAGCGCTCCGGCGCGGTACCCAGTGGGTCCGGCGAGGAGGAGGCACGATGATCGCGCTCGTGGCATGCATCGCGATGCTCCAGGACCCGCCCGGCGCGCCGCCCGCGCCCGACGGGCCGTCGCTCGACGAGGTGCTCGGCATCGAGGCCGGCGCCAAGGACCGCTCCTCCGAGGACCGTTCGGAGCGCGTTGCGCGCAGCCTCTCCGGCGCGGAGCCGCGGGAGATCCTGGATTCGGCGATCGCCGACATGCGCAGGAGCGCGGAACTCCTGCGGGAACGCGAGACGGGACTGCCGACGCGCCGCGCGCAGGAGTCCGCGGTGCGCAAGCTCGACGAGCTCATCGCCTCCGCCGAGCGGCTGAAGCGGGAGCGCAACCAGGGCGCGCAGTCCGGCAGCCAGCAGCAGAAGCAGGGCTCGTCGGGGAAGCAGGATCGCCAGGGGCAAGGTGCTTCCGAAGGCCTCCGGGACGAGCCGCAGGGCGGCAGCAAGCCCGGCGACCGGCGGAGCGGGACCCGCGACGGGCAACCGGCCGACGACGGATCGCGCAACCCGGCCGCCGGCGACGCGGATGCATCGCAGCCGCCGCCCGTCTTGGACCCGACGACGCAGGACGCGCAGTTCGACGAGGGGCGCGCGGAATGGGGCCGACTGCCGCCGCGCGTCCGCGACGCGGTCCGTCAGGGATTCCGCGATCCGATGAGCGCCGCGTACCGGCGTCTCACGCAGGACTACTACCGTCGCCTGGCCGGCGAGGGCGCGCGATGATCGCGGCACACCTGCTCCTGGCGACCGCGATGGCGGCGGCGTCGGCCGCGGCGCCGCAGGATCCGCCGGCCGCGCCCGGGCGGGATCCGGCGCGCCCCGCCCAGGCAGGCCGTTCCGCGCAGAACGCGCCCCTGGAGGGCGAGACCGATGCCCGCTGGCGCAGCTCGGTGGACGAGGGCCTCGCGTGGCTCGCCCGGCAGCAGAACGCGGACGGCAGCTTCGGCCGCGGCCGGGCCTCGGCCAACGCGGGGATCGTCTCGCTCTGCGCGCTCGCGTTCATGGCGGACGGCAGCGTCCCCGGCCGCGGCAGGCACGGCGCCGCGGTGGCGCGCGCGCTCGAGTACGTGCTCGCGCACTGCACCGAGAGCGGCCTGGTCACCACCGAGGGCAACAACGTCCCGATGTACGGCCACGGCTTCGCCGCGCTCTTCCTGGGCGAGGTCTA